>NZ_QFFX01000048.1:0-20913 GCF_023522295.1 Prevotella sp. TCVGH
TCCTTCACTCTCTTGCATTTTGACCTCAAAAATAAGCTCAAAATCTAACAAAGCTAATTTATAGAACCAGCCTTAAAGTAGAATGGCTTGCCACACTTGCGCTCCATTCTCCCACGTTGGGCGTTCTGGATACAAAAAGCAGCAAGAAGATAGGAATTTCTTGCTGCTTTTTGACGTAAGGCGTATGGCTTCACGCCAATTACTTACCGTGATTTTCGTCAGAAACGGTTAGTTTTTTACGTCCATGTGCGCGGCGGTTTGCCAATACGCGACGACCGTTCTTGGTTGACATTCTCTCACGGAATCCATGCTTGTTCACCCTTCTTCTATTGTGGGGCTGAAATGTTCTTTTCATTGTTTTTTTATATTTATCGTTATTGTTTCGTACGCTTTGGGGTGCAAAAGTACTCATTATTTTCGGAATAACAAAGAAATTGACTAATTTTCACCGAAAAAAGACTGCTTTTTTACAATTTATTTGTAACTTTGCATCGCTTTTATAAGGCATAGAAGAAAAAATATTTTTAAGAACTAAGATAACAAACAATGATTAATTCACAGGAAATTAAGATTGGAACTTGTATTCGTCTTGACGGTAAAATTTGGACTTGTATAGATTTCCAACACAGAAAGCCCGGTAAGGGTAACACTGTCATGATTACGAAGTTAAAGAATGTTTCTGATGGTCGTGTATTGGAGCGTACTTTCCAGATCAACTTTAAGTTGGAAGATGTTCGCGTGGAGCGCCGTCCTTACCAATATCTTTATGAGGATGCAACTGGTTGCATTTTCATGAACCAAGAAACTTTTGAGCAAATTCCTTTGCCTAAAGAGGCGGTAACAGGAGGAGACTTTATGAAAGAAGGCGACATCGTAGAGGTGGTAACCGATACCAGCGATGGCAGTGTGTTGTTGGCAGAAATGCCAGTAAAGACAGTGCTTCGCATCACTCATTCTGAACCTGGTATCAAAGGGAACACTGCTACCAATGCCACCAAGCCTGCTACATTGGAGACTGGTGTTGAGGTGCGCGTACCTTTGTTTGTCAACGAAGGCGAACTGATACAGGTCGATACGCGCGACGGCAGTTATCTGAGCCGTATTAGCGAGTAGTTATTAACTGTATTGTTAAAGCATACCTCTCGCTCAAGGAGAGGAGAAGGAGAGAAAGAGGTCACTGCATACGTGCTGTGGCCTCAACTTGCTTTTCATTTGCTCCCCTTGAATGTGTCAAGCATCAACCTGCGGAGCGTTTATTTAGAATAAGTACGTTGCTCACAGTTAGCTCGATTTAGACATTCCCCTCTCGTTAGAGTGTTCACCAAATCGTTCGAGTGTTCATCAAATCGTTAGACAGTTCACCAAATCGGTAGAGTGTTCATCAAAATCTCCGAGCTGCCCGGGTATCAACTCGTGAACTTGTGAACTCGTCAACTTGTCAACTAAAAACCTTGTCAACTTGTCAACTAAAAACCTCGTCAACTATCTAAATTTATGAAATACAGTGTTATCGTTCCTGTTTATAATCGTCCAGACGAAGTAGATGAATTGCTGGAGAGTCTTTGTAAGCAAGCGTTTACGGATTTTGAAGTCTTGATTATTGAAGACGGCTCTACTTGCCCCTGCGAAGAAGTATGTAAAAAATACGAGCCATTTTTGGATATCAAGTATTTACTGAAGTCAAACAGTGGTCCGGGACAGACTCGCAACTACGGTGCAGAACGAGCTTCGGGCGACTATCTCATCATCTTGGACAGTGATGTGGTGGTGCCCCACGATTATTTCGTTGAGATAGAAAAAGAATTGGCGACCTCGCCTGCAGATGCCTTTGGAGGTCCTGACCGTGCGCATGCCTCGTTTACGGACACCCAGAAAGCCATTTCTTATGCCATGACCTCTTTCTTTACGACAGGTGGTATCCGCGGAGGTAAGAAACGTTTGGACAAATTCTACCCAAGGTCGTATAACATGGGAATTCGGCGCGAGGCATTCCAGCAATTGGGTGGATTTAGTAAGATGCGTTTTGGAGAGGATATAGATTTTTCTATTCGTATCTTCAAGGCAGGCTACACGTGTAGGTTGTTCCCCCATGCTTGGGTGTGGCATAAGCGTCGTACCGACTTTAAGAAGTTCTTCCGCCAAGTGTATAACAGTGGTATTGCGCGCATCAATCTGTACAAGCGTCATCCGAAGAGCTTAAAGTTGGTACATTTGCTTCCAACCGTGTTTACCTTAGGAGTAATTTTCCTGTGCTTTTTGATGATATTTGGCTTGATTTTGTGGTCAGAACCAAGCAGTGTTGCCGAAGAACCAAACGTGGGACTCATTTTGTTTTTGATAGGTCTCTTACCGCTGGTCTTGTATTGCGGAGCCATTGTGATAGATTCGTGGACAAAGAATGAGAGTCTTAAAATCGGTTTGCTTAGTGTCCGTGCAGCTTTTATACAGCTGTTTGGTTATGGTTTGGGCTTTATGAGTGCTTGGTACCAACGGTGTATGCGTGGGCGCGACGAGTTTCATGCTTTTGATAAAACCTTTTATAAATAAAGCTTTGCCGTTTCAGGCGAGGGGAGGATGCCAAATAGCATCAATCATTTCATGCCATGACAGTGCAACGGAAACATAACGCCACAGAGAACGTAGGCGCTTCGTCCTCGCAAGACAAGCGGGAGGAGGAAGTCACGCCGCCTATCTCTGAACGTCTCTCCATAGTTCATTGGGCAGAAGCCGACCGCCCACGTGAAAAGATGGAACGATTAGGGGCGAGTGCCCTGTCGCCTGCCGAGCTGTTGGCTATCTTGATAGGCTCTGGTTCGGTAGATGAAAGTGCTGTGGATTTGATGAAACGTTTGTTGAACGACTGCAACAATAATCTCAATACATTAGGAAAGCAAACCATTCAAGAACTTACACATTATAAAGGAATAGGACCTGCGAAAGCCATTACCATTCTTGCAGCTTGTGAGTTGGGTAAGCGACGTTCCATGGAGAAAGCCGAAGAACGTGCAGACTTAAGTTCGGCGTTGGCGATTTACGAGTACATGCACCCACGCATGCAAGACTTGGATGTGGAAGAGGCTTGGATATTGCTGATGAACCAGCGTTACAAGCTCATCAAAGCGATGCGCATCAGTCATGGCGGAATAAGTGAAACAGCTGTGGATGTGCGAGTGATTATGCGCGAGGCGGTGTTGAGTAATGCTACGGTGTTGGCACTTTGCCACAATCATCCGAGCAATCAAGCCTTTCCCAGTACCGAAGACGACCGACTCACGAAGCGCGTTCACGAAGCCTCGCAGTTGATGCGCATCTACTTTCTCGATCATATCATTGTCACCGACGGTCGTTATTACAGTTATCGAGAGGAAGGCAGAGTGTTGTAGAAAGAGGAATGCAATGCGGAGAAATGTAAACCAGTGAACATATTTTTTAATAGTAAATGAATAGATGTATGAAGAAATATCTTTTTTTATTTTTGCTCTTGGTAGCTATTTGCTGGCTTTGTAATTTGGTGTATTATTTCTTCTTCCAGTCAGACCAGCTCACCCTTGCCCATATTATGACCTGGGAAAGTTTTGTCTTTGCGCTACTCGCAACGGGAGCCATTTATTTCGTCAATGGGGATAAAAAATAACGTTCGTTGAGTTTGTGACAGTTTTATGTATTTTAAGAGAACGAGCAGCTTTTTGTTGTTTCTTTGACATTTTTTTTGTACTTTTGCAAATCGTAAGTTTCGCCTGAGGTGGTAAAAAGGGTTTTTTACTATTATGCCAATGGACATTTGTCATGGAGAAACTTAGACACTCTTATTTTTGAATCTCGAAAATAGTTAAGAATATATTCATTTATTATCGAGATTTCCTTTGCCTTATAATAGGCTTGTAAATATACAAAACAACATGATGGAACAACAGAAAACAAAAAAACTAAGAACAACATTTACACGGCATGTAGGCTTACCGGGCCTTATCATTTTAATCGTCCTATCTATTTACAGTGGCATTTTTCCAACGCAAGCAGAGTCCATTCTTAACGTGGTGCAGAACTATATGTACCAGAATCTAAGTTGGGTATATGTGCTGTTGATAACCTCTTTCATGGTCTTTCTGTTTTTGTTGGCTTGTAGCAAAGCGGGTAACATTCGTTTAGGAGCTGATAATTCAGAACCACAATATGGATTCTTTTCATGGATATCGATGCTTTTTGCTGCAGGAATGGGTATTGGCTTGATGTACTACGGTGTCGCTGAACCAATGGCGCACTATGTGGATCCTGCTTTGGCTGATTCGCTGGTACCAGAAAAGGAGGCACAGCTACACACCTTTTTCCATTGGGGTTTACACGCTTGGGCAGTCTATGCTGTGGTGGGATTAGTGTTAGCGTATTTCTCCTATCGGTATAAACTACCATTGGCCATCCGTAGTGGACTTTATCCTATTTTGAAAGACAAGATTAATGGTCCTATTGGTGATATTGTAGATATCTTTGCCTTAGTGAGTACTTTCTTTGGCATTGCTACCTCTTTAGGCTTAGGAGCTATGCAGCTCAATGCAGGTCTTAGTTATTTAGGATTGGTACAGGAGCAGAGTTTTAGTTGGCAGGTCGTATTGGTCATTGTGGTGAGCAGTATTGCGGTAGGCTCTACCTTGTTAGGAATGAACAAGGGTGTGAAGCGACTGAGTGAACTCAATCTGGTGTTGGCAGTATTGCTCTTGATTTTTGTATTGGCGCTGGGACCCACTATCTTTTTATTAAGCGCCTTTAGTGAAGGGGTAGGACATTACTTTAGTCAGTTTGCCAACCTGACATTTAACACTTTTGCCTTTGAACCCAAGCAGCAGGAATGGTTCACCAATTGGACCGTGATGTTTTGGGCTTGGTGGATTTCATGGTCGCCATTCGTAGGCTTGTTTATAGCTCGCATCTCTAAGGGGCGCACCATCCGAGAGTACATCTTGGGAGTGCTGTTGGTGCCTTCGCTATTTATATTTTTCTGGATGACGGTATTTGGCAATGGTGCCATTTGGTTTGATCAAAACTTAGTGAACGGTGCTTTGTCAGCAATAGCGAATAATCCTGACGTGCTATTGTTTAAGTTCTTAGAGCAGTTCCCTTTATCAGAATTACTTTGTGGATTGGGTATTGCGATGATTGCGGTATTTTTTGTTACCTCGTGCGACTCTGGAATTTTGGTGATGAATAGCATTTCGACAAAGAACAGACCTAATACTCCACGTTGGCAGAATGTATTTTGGGGTGCTTTGCTGTGCATCTTGTCATTGTTGCTATTGCGTACAGGTGGTTTGAAAGCTTTACAAACCATGACCTTAATCTCGGCTTTCCCTTTTGGTATTGTCATTGCTATCTTATGCTTTTGCTTGGTCAAAGCCATCCGTTTAGACAGTCGGTATCGTTCTACCAAACTTCCTTATGGGAGTCGCAACTGGGATGGAGAACACTGGAGACAACGCTTAGATCAGATTTTGACCTACTCGCAAAAAAAGGATGTCAAGCAGTTTATGATAAATAAGGTGCGCCCTGCGTTTGAAGATATTCAGGCTGCGTTACAACCAAAAGGAATCTATGCAGAGATTCGAGAATCGATGGAAGGAAAAATGAAAATAGAACTCATGATTCCACACAACAAGATTAGCAACTTCGTCTATGGTGTGATGCCTGAAAAGCAGAATATATCAGATTATTTCATTGACGATGACAACACGCCCACGATAGAAACGATTAATATGTATGTCCCAGTGACTTTTTACAATGACGGTAGACGTGGAAATGATATACAGTATCTTACAAAAGAAGAAATCATAGCAGATGTGTTGCGCGAATATGAGCGGTTTAGTAGTGTTATTCGAAATGAGCAAAACGAAATTCTGATTATTGATCGCAATCATTTGAGATAACGCACTCACGAATGTTAATGCACTCCTCGTGTATCACAAGATGATTTGGGGCAACTCAATGAGAATCGTCCGCCTCTCTGAAATCTTGTCATACATGAGGCTAATAGTTGTTTGGATAAACGACCTAAAGGGAGGTAGACCACGGTTGTTTTTGTCTTATGTTTTACACTTCTTTTTGTGAAAAAGATAGACCTTTGTGACGCGCGCTCTCTTTTTTCGATACTTCTTGTACTCATTCCTCTAAAGAAAAAGCACTTTCTTTATCCCTCAGGCTTATAATTCGGAAATTTTATCTACATTTGTAATCACATAATGAGGGATGGTTGTCGTTTTACGGACGATATCCCTAAACCCTATTGTTTGAAATGAATTGTGACTTACTATTAATATTAGCTTTGCCACTTTTGGGTACTGTGTTAGGTTCTGCATTTGTCTTTTTTATGAAAGAACAAATGTCACAGTTATTGCAAAAAGCCTTGTTAGGCTTTGCTTCGGGCGTGATGGTGGCAGCATCTATATGGTCGCTCATTATACCGAGTATGGAGCAGTGGGCAGACATGGGCAAATGGCAAGTGTTCCCTGCTGTCATCGGCTTTGCTATTGGTATCGCTTTTTTGTTGCTATTGGATCATATTACGCCTCACTTGCATTTGGGGAGTGTTAAACCAGAAGGACCTCGCTCTCGATTAAGTCGTACAGCCATGCTCATATTAGCAGTGACTATACACAATTTTCCTGAAGGAATGGCTGTCGGTGTAGTCGTAGCAGGTGTGTTACAAGGTGATGTGGGTATATCTATTGCAGCAGCGATGACACTTTCATTGGGTATTGCCATACAGAATATTCCCGAAGGAGCTATCATCTCTATGCCGCTAAAAGCAGAAGGAAAAAGTAAACGGTACTCGTTTGTAATGGGCAGTTTGAGTGGAGTAGTAGAACCAGTAGGTTCTGCTTTGGTTATCTTATTGGCAGCCTTGCTTACCCCTACGCTTCCGTTTATGCTGTCGTTTGCCGCTGGTGCCATGTTTTACGTTGTGATAGAGGAGCTAATCCCTGAAGCGTCCCAAGGCGAGCATAGCGATTGGAGTACCATTGGTTTTGCGATTGGATTCTTGCTGATGATGACGCTTGATGTTGTGTTAGGCTAAAAAGATTTTTACTTAGTATCCAATGATTACCGTTAATCATATAAAACTTTGTATCTTCTTTTCCCCTTGGCTTTTAGAGTGATTGATATTCGTGTTGCAAGCAAAAAAACTTATCAGATATGATGACTTTACAAGAAAAAACAAACATTGAAGAAAAAATAGTAGATGTACTCAAAACGGTGTACGATCCTGAAATACCAGTCAATATTTTTGATTTGGGAATGATTTATAAAATAGACGTGAAGGATGACTATACTGTTGATGTGGACATGACCTTTACAGCCCCTAATTGTCCTGCTGCAGATTTTATCTTAGAAGATGTGCGTAGTAAGATAGAAAGTTTGGCTAAAATTAAGGCATGCAATGTAAATCTTGTCTTTGAACCCGCGTGGGATCAAAGTATGATGAGTGAAGAGGCGAGAGTAGAGTTGGGATTCGATTAAGACCATTAGCACCTTACGCTGTCACTTGTATGGATAAATAAAATCAGAGTATGAAAAATGTATATTTTCTTTCGGACGCTCACCTTGGCTCATGGGCGATAGACCATCGGCGCACACATGAGAGACGATTGGTGCGATTTTTAGATAGTATTAAGCATCGGGCTTCTGCTGTTTACCTCTTGGGTGACATGTTCGACTTCTGGAACGAGTATCGCTATGTTGTGCCAAAAGGTTATACACGGTTCTTAGGGAAAGTCAGCGAATTGACCGATTTGGGCGTTGAGGTTCATTACTTTATAGGCAATCATGACATTTGGACCTATGGCTATCTGGAACAGGAGTGTGGGGTAATTCTGCATCGCAAACCTTTGACGACAGAAATTTACGGCAAGGTATTTTATTTAGCACATGGCGACGGATTGGGAGACCCTGACCATAAGTTTCAATTGTTGCGGAAGGTGTTTCATAATTCTATCTGCCAACATCTTTTCAATGCCATTCATCCTCGCTGGGGAATGTGGTTAGGACAGACTTGGGCAAAGCACAGCCGCTTAAAAAGAAAAGAAGGCAAAGAACCTCCGTACATGGGCGAGTGCCATGAATATTTAGTACAGTTTACCAAACAGTACATGCAGGCTCATGACAACGTGGATTATTATATTTACGGGCATCGACATATTGAACTTGATTTGATGCTGAGTCGTCAGGTGCGAATGTTCATCATAGGAGACTGGATAACACAGTTTACCTATGTCGTCTATGACGGAGAACATATCTTTATGGAGCAATATATAGAAGGAGAAACCCAGCCATAAACTAAACCATAAGCAATCAGTCAGTCCCAGTGCTGGGTGGTTGGTATGCGTCTAAGCTGTCTTTCTGTCAGCTTAACAGTTCATCTAAAATCAATGTCATTCAGAATGGAAATAGCTTCACCCTTTTCGCATCCCCTTTATGTGATGACCAAACCCGTTGGTGCTTCGTGTAACTTGGCTTGTGAATATTGTTATTATTTGGAGAAATCGAAGCTTTACCAAGGTGACGTGCGGCATGTGATGAGCGATGAACTGTTGGAAAGGTTTGTCAAGCAATATATCGAAAGTCAGACGATGCAGCACATCATGTTTTGTTGGCATGGAGGCGAAACGCTGATGCGTCCACTTTCGTTTTATGAAAAGGTGGTGAAGCTCCAGTGGCAATATGGGCAAGGAAAACACATTGATAATACCATTCAGACGAATGGAACACTGATAGATGACCGATGGGCACGCTTTTTTTACAATCATGGGTGGTTGGTAGGTGTCTCTATAGACGGACCGCAAGAGTTTCATGATGAATATCGACGCAGTCGTACAGGGAAACCTTCATGGCATGAGGTGATGAGAGGCATTCGATGTCTTGAGAAATATGCGGTAGACTGGAATGCCATGGCTGTGGTAAACGATTTCAATGCAGATTATCCTTTGGAGTTCTATCGATTTTTTAAGGACTTAGGCTGTCATTATATCCAGTTCACTCCCATTGTTGAGCGTATCTTGTCTCATGATGATGGGCGACACTTGGCGTCAATGGCTGACAGTGGCGAAGGGCAGTTGGCTGACTTCTCTGTGTCTCCAGAGCAGTGGGGACATTTTCTTTGTACCATTTTTGATGAGTGGGTGCGCAACGATGTGGGAAAAACTTTCGTACAGCTCTTTGATGTAACCCTTGCCAATTGGATGGGAGTGGATGGTTCGCTCTGCACCATGGCAAAGCAGTGCGGTCATGCAGGAGTAATGGAATACAATGGAGACGTGTATTCGTGCGACCACTTTGTATTCCCAGCTTATCTACTGGGGAATATCAAAGATAAAACTTTAACCGAGATGATGTACAGTGAACGCCAACGAGCATTCGGGAAAAATAAATATATGTCGTTGCCACAGCAGTGTAAGCAGTGTACCTATCTCTTTGCGTGTTATGGGGAATGTCCGAAGAACAGGTTTTCTACCACGGAGCAAGGGGAGTCTGGACTGAATTATTTGTGCAAGGGATATTATCAATTCTTCGAACATGTGGCTCCATACATGGATTTCATGAAAGGCGAACTTGAAGCTCATCGCCCTCCTGCAAATGTGATGGAGGCGATTAGGAGAGGAGACTTGTAGTATTTGTCTCGGAAATCTCGTCAATCATGAAAAACAAAAAGGGAGAAAGATTAAATCTTTTCTCCCTATCAATATCGTTCGTTGTCATCAAGTCGATGCGCCTAACATCCTAACTTGATGGATAGCTTTTCTAACATATCCTTTGTCATACTATCCAAATCGTAGGTTGGCTTCCACTGCCATTCGTTGCGGGCACAAGTATCGTCCATCATGTTAGGCCAGCTCTCTGCAATACTTTGTTTCAAGGGGTCTACCTGATACACCATTTCAAATTCGGGTTTGTATTTCTTAATAGCGGCATAAATCTCTTCTGGGTCGAAACTCATGGATGCGATATTGAAAGCATTGCGGTGAATGAGTTTGTCGGGATTAGCCTCCATAATCATCATGGCAGCTTTTAGCGCATCGGGCATGTAAATCATATCCATCTTTGTGCCAGCCTGAATAGGACAGACAAACTGGTCGCCACGCACCGCATTATAATAAATATCTACAGCATAATCGGTCGTGCCACCTCCGGGAGGCGTGACGTACGAGATAACGCCTGGAAATCTTACGGCACGAGTGTCTACACCATATTTATGAAAATAGTAATCACTGAGCAATTCGGTGGTTACCTTAGATACGCCGTAGATAGTCTTGGGATGCTGAATGGTGTCCTGTGGCGTCATGTCGTGTGGCGTGGTAGGACCAAATGAACCAATAGAGCTGGGCGTAAACACAGCACAATGGTTCTCACGAGCCACCTCTAAGATGTTCCACAAACCATCAATTCCTATCTTCCATGCCAACCGTGGCTTTGACTCGGCAACAACCGACAGCAATGCCGCCAAGTTATAAATGGTGTCGATGTGATAAGATTTCACTACTTCTGCGATTTGCTGAGGATTGGTTACATCAGCAATGGCGGAAGGACCGCTTTCTTTCAATTCGCCAGTAGGCTCAGCACCCGGAATATATCCAGCTACTACATTTTCGTTACCATAATTTTTACGTAATTCTCGGGTCAACTCCGAACCGATTTGCCCAGTTGAACCTATTACTAAAATGTTCTTCATTCTATTTGTTTTTGAGAGTTAGCTCTAAAAGATTCTGTTTGCAAAATAACAACTTTTTTTTGACATTGACACATGAAAGACTAAGAATTTGCATGCCCGCCGTCATTTTATTTTATAAAAAATAACACTTAACACGATGCGTTCTCAAAAATATTGTCTTACTTTGTAAGTAGAATCATTTAAATCTAAATCTTATGTACGGTAAAATGAAAGAACATCTTAGCCAGAGCCTCGAAAAGCTAAGAGAAGCAGGACTTTATAAAGAGGAGAGAATTATTGAAAGTCCGCAGGATGCGGCAATCCAAGTAAAAGGAAAGGAAGTGTTGAACTTCTGTGCCAATAATTATTTAGGTCTTTCCAATCATCCACGACTCATCGAAGCGTCCAAGAAGATGATGGATCGTCGCGGTTTCGGTATGTCTTCGGTACGCTTTATCTGTGGTACACAAGACGCTCATAAAGAGTTGGAGGCAGCCATTTCTGATTATTTCAAAACCGACGATACCATTCTCTATGCGGCTTGTTTTGATGCCAACGGTGGTTTGTTTGGTGCGTTGCTCACCGATGAGGATGCCATTATATCCGACTCGTTGAACCATGCTTCCATTATCGACGGTGTGCGTCTTTGCAAAGCAAAACGTTACCGTTATGCCAATGCCAATATGGAGGAGCTGGAGAAGTGTTTGCAAGAAGCACAGGCACAGCGTTTCCGTATCATCTGCACCGATGGCGTGTTCTCTATGGATGGCAATGTGGCACCGATAGATAAAATATGCGATTTGGCAGAAAAGTACGATGCGCTGGTGATGGTTGACGAAAGTCACTCGGCAGGTGTCGTTGGTGCAACAGGACACGGTGTGAGTGAACTCATGCACACTTACGGTAGAGTAGACATCTATACTGGCACTTTAGGCAAGGCGTTTGGCGGTGCGCTTGGTGGATTTACGACAGGTCGCAAAGAGATTATCGAGATGCTGCGCCAAAGCAGTCGTCCTTATCTCTTCTCCAACTCGTTGGCACCTGGCATTATTGGCGCCAGTTTAGAGGTGTTCAAGATGTTGAAAGAAAGCAATAGCTTGCACGATCACTTGGTAGAGAACGTGGAATATTTCCGCGACAAGATGATGGAAGCTGGTTTTGACATCAAACCTACACAAAGTGCTATTTGTGCAGTGATGCTGTACGATGCACCTTTGTCGCAGAAGTATGCTGCCAAATTGCTCGAAGAGGGCATCTACGTGACAGGTTTCTACTACCCAGTAGTGCCCAAAGGCGAGGCTCGTATTCGTGTTCAGCTCTCTGCTGCTCATACGCGTGAACAATTGGATAAGTGTATTGCTGCATTTATCAAGATTGGTAAAGAATTAGGCGTATTGAAATAAGATGAATAACATTCGCTATTTTTAAGAAAAAACGCTGTACAAAATTCTGTACAGCGTTTTTTGATGCAATATCGTTGGCAATCTATGACTGCTTTTGGTTATCTTTCTCTCTGATTTCTACTCGACGAATTTTTCCACTGATGGTCTTTGGTAGTTCGTCCACAAACTCGATGACACGGGGATATTTGTAGGGAGCCGTTTCGTGCTTCACGTGATTTTGCAACTCCTTGATGAGCGTGTCATCGGCTTTCGACTTCCATTCATCCGCCAATACCACAGTAGCTTTCACCACCATGCCGCGAATGTCATCGGGTACGCCCGTGATAGCACACTCTACAACAGCAGGGTGGGTCATGAGTGCACTCTCTACTTCGAACGGACCGATGCGATAGCCTGAACTCTTAATGACATCGTCCGAGCGACCGACGAACCAGTAGTAGCCGTCTTGGTCGCGCCATGCCATATCGCCTGTATGATAATAGCCATGGTGCCATATTTTCAGTGTTAGGTTTTGGTCACGGTAATAACCCTTGAACAAACCGATTGGTTTATTATTTCCGATATAGATACAGATTTCGCCCTTTTCGCCATCCTCGCATTGTGTGTCATCGCTTCTGAGCAGTTGTACATCATATTGCGGATTGGGTTTTCCCATAGAGCCTGGCTTAGGTGTCTGCCATGGGAATGTTCCTAATGTCATGGTGGTCTCGGTTTGTCCAAAGCCCTCCATGAGTTGGATGCCTGTTAGTTGGAAAAACTTTTGGTACACGGCAGGGTTGAGGGCTTCGCCTGCGGTGGTACAATAGCGCAGGGCACTCAAGTCGTACTTGGAAAAGTCTTCTCGAATCATAAAGCGATAGACCGTTGGTGGTGCGCAAAATGAGGTGATATGGTATTTTTCCATTTGTCTCATGAGCGATGGAGCATTAAATTTCTCATGATCATAGACAAAAACGACCGCTCCTGCAAACCATTGTCCATAGAGCTTCCCCCAAACAGCTTTTCCCCATCCCGTGTCAGCCACTGTGAGATGGATGCTGTCTTCTTGCAGATTGTGCCAGTAAACGCCTGTTGTGATGTGTCCCAAGGCATATAGGAAGTCGTGCGCCACCATCTTTGGTTCGCCACTGGTGCCACTGGTAAAATACATCAGCATGGTGTCTTCATTGGTGTTCACGTACTTGGGACGAACAAATGGAGGTGCTTGTTTCCATTCTTTCTCCCAGTTGTGAAAGTCTGGATGTACGGTTTCTCCAATGCTAATCACCGTTTCGACGGTTGGACTCTTGGGTAGGGCTGCTCGAATTTGCTCGATAATATAGGTGTCATCTGCACAGACAATGGCTTTGACACTGGCTCGCTGATTGCGATAGATGATGTCGTGCGTGGTCAGCATGTGGGTGGCAGGGATGGCTACCGCTCCTAACTTATGCAAGCCCAGCATGGCGAGCCACCATTGGTAATGTCGCTTCAAGATGAGCATTACTTTGTCGCCATGCCCAATGCCCAAACTCTGAAAATAAGCAGCGGTCTGGTCTGTTTGTTCTTTTAAGTCCTGAAACGTAAATCTTAACTCTGCGCCCTGCTCATTGGTCCATAGCAATGCTAACTTATCTGGTCTTTCTTCTGCCCATACGTCCATGACGTCATAAGCAAAATTAAAATTCTCGGGTACCTTAAAGTGCAAATTCGCCTTGAAATCTTCCTCTGAAGTAAACGAAGTTTGCGTTAAAAATCTTTCTACCATGAACTTATGTGTTTTAGATAACGATACACAAAAAACGACAAGGCTCGTCATTGACGGCTCGCATGCAGTGCATCTTCGAGGAATCAAAATAGATGCTGTCACCCGGTTGTAGTACCAGAACCTTGTCTTCTATTGTAATCTCCAAGGTTCCTTCAATGATGATGTCAAACTCTTGACCCTTGTGTGTATTCTTATTATATTTCTCATTATCTGGCAGTGGGTCTACTTGAACTAAAAACGGGTCTACTTTCCTACCCCTAAAGCCACTCGCCAAGCTTTGAAATTTGTATTCTTGATGTCTGTCAACGGTCAGTCCTTGCCCTTTACGGGTAATGAAATAAGAACTCATGCGAGGCTCCTCTCCAAACAGCAACACGTCGAGCGCAATGCCATAGTGCTTGGATATTCGCGTTAGCCGATAGAGTGAGGGGTCGGCTTCTCCCGCCTCTATCTTTTTGTAATGCTCTGTCGAGATGTTACACAGTTGCGCAATCTCTTCGGCTGGGATGTTCAAGACCTCTCGCAGTCCTTTCAGTCGCTGTCCTATTTGTTTTATTGACTCTTCCATGCGTTGTTATATTAATAATGTGTGGTATTCAGGAAATTCCTGATAGCCGTTCAAAAGTATAAAAACCTTTTGGAATAGAATTTACCTTTTTGTTATGTAGTGCTAACAATTGTTGATAAATAATAAAAAATGCACAGACTCTTATTGCCTGTGCATAAAATATACGATATCGAGAGAAATCGAAGTATTCATTTCTGAGCCTTTACCAAATCTTGTGGACATACTCCCCCTTCACACCGACGCAGCGTGCATGCCGAGTCGATATGTTTGGAAAGGGGTGGCAATGCCATGTTATTTCTTAGGAAGAATCATCCACAAAAGAATGTAGAGAATCACTCCGCTAAAGGCGGTGAACAAGGTGATAACGGCATAAAGCGCACGAACTAATGTTTTGTCTAAATCAAAATATTCGGCTATTCCGCCACATACGCCACCAATCTTTTTGTCATTTGACAATGTCAGTTTTTTCATTTTTCTTTTCCTTTCTTTTAGTGAGTGTTTAGAAGTGTATCGTGTTGCCACCTATGTAGTCTGTACTTCCCTGTTTTGGGGTAAGGAATGTACAAAATGTTTGGCTGCGATAACTTTATATCTTGAAGACTAACTCGTGGAGCAAGTCTATAATTTCAAACTCTTGGACTCCTTCTTTCACCACAATCATTATGGTGTCGTCGCCAGCTATGGTTCCTAATATCTCGGGTATGTCACTGTTGTCAATGTTGTAAGCGATACTGCTGGCGTAGCCTGGGCGTGTTTTGATGACTCCAATATTCCCAGAAAACTGGATGGACAGAAACCCAGGTGTCAACATCATTTCGCGAGCAGGAAGAGGCTTCTGTACCCTGCGGTACATCGTTTCATTGGGGAGTACATATACGTATCTGCCGTTCATGCTGGCGGCTTTTGCCACTTTCAGCTGTTTGAGGTCGCGACTCAATGTCGCTTGTGTAACAATAAATCCTTCTGCCTCCAAGGCTTCCAACAATTCTTTCTGACTTCCTATTTCTTGGCTCGATATGAGTAGCTTAATTGCTTCAAGTCTGTCGTTCTTAAATCTCATTCACTGTAACTTTATACGTTTCTATTCACAAAATTAAAAATATTTGCATAATAGGCAAGTAATTTATCGCTAAAAAAGCTTTATTTCGACAATTATTAACAAAAACGATGGATGATTTTGTCGTTTCCAATGCTGTCATTGCATAGATATGTTGATATCATATGCGCTCCTCACTGCTTCATCCATTGTTTGAGCCAACAGGACAGGCGTGCTGTTTGGAAGTATTCAGGCGGTTGGAGGTCCTTTGAAAAGAAACAAGTATTTTAGAACGTACCGCATTGCATTGTAAAAAAAGTAGTATCTTTGTCAAACAACAAATCATGAAACGATGAAATTGGTTCAACTAAATACAAAATGGAGCCTTTGTCTGATAGGGTTCTGTTGTTTCAGTCTTCACCTGTTTGGACAGTCAAAGCGTGCCATGCGTGAACGTGCGATGGCTAAGCCAGAAGTGGCACTGGTAGGAGAGCGATTGAAGAAAGATTGGGTAAAGCTCACCAAGGCAAGGTTAGGACTTTATTACCGTCAGCGTACGCTGACCCATAATGGCGTTACAATGCCCATGTGGTGGGTGACCTACGGTGAAAAACCTGCCGATGGTTATAGCTTGTTTATCTCACTGCATGGGGGTGGTGGAACGACTCAAGAGACGAACAACCAGCAGTGGGAGAACCAAAAGTATCTTTACCGTCCCCAACAAGCGGTTTATGTGGCACCTCGTGCGCCATGGAATTTGTGGGATATGTGGTGTCACGAAGGCATCGACCCACTCTACGAACAACTCATTCAGATGTGTGTGGCTTTCGAGGGTGTCAATCCCGACAAGGTGTATCTTATGGGCTATTCGGCTGGTGGCGATGGCGTGTGGCGCATGGCTCCACGCATGGCAGACTCGTGGGCGGCAGCTTCGATGATGGCAGGACATCCTGGCGATGTGTCATTGCTGAATCTGCGCAACACGCCTTTCATGATTTGGTGTGGTGAACACGATGCTGCCTACAATCGTAATACGTTGGCAGCACAGCGAGGACTACAAATGGACTCACTGCAGCAGCACGACCCTATGGGATATGTTCATCAAACACATATTATAAAAGGTGTGGGGCATTGGATGAATCGGGTTGATTCGGCTGCCGTGCCATGGATGACAAAGTTCAGACGCAATCCATATCCAAAGAAGATTGTCTGGCAACAAGCTGAAGTGGTGAAGCCTTACTTCTATTGGTTGGGGGTGCCACCAGCAGAATTGGCACCGGGTAAAATGCTCAGGGCTTATATCCAAGGAAATTGTGTCCATATCACGCAGTGTGATTACACAACGCTTACGCTTTATCTCAATGACGAGTTGGTGGATTTGGATAAGTTCGTCACTGTTAAATACGGCAAGCGAGTGTTGTTCAAAGGACGTCTGAAGCGCAAGGAATCCACGATGCGACAGACACTTTTTGAGCGCAATGACTGGAGTTATATGTTTCCTACCAGTGTCACTGTGACCATGAAACCGAAAAAAGCAAATCTTAAATTGAAAGAATGATGATGTTAAAAGAAGGATTATCGCATACCAGTGTTTTAACCGTTACCGAAGCTTATACGGCGCAAGCCTTGGGCTCTGGCGACCTTCCCGTGTTGGGTACACCTGCCATGTTGGCACTTATGGAGAACGCTGCCATGTTGGCTGTGGCAAACGAATTGGATGAAGGGCAAACCACAGTGGGCGGTTATCTCGGTGCATCGCATGTCAAGCCCAGCAAGCTCGGTACAACTGTAGAGGCTACAGCGACATTGACAAAGGTCGACCGTCGCAAGCTCTCTTTCCATGTTGTCGCAAAGGAGAATGGCGAGGTGATTGGCGAGGGCGAGCATCTTCGCTTTATCGTTGACAGGCAACGCTTCATGCAGGGATGAAGTGCGATGATTTCGCCTGAACAAAACGAATGAAGATCTTTTGTAGCTCACTTTTTATAATAGGTGGCTGGCTCTTAGTTGACCAGATACGCCACTATGATGCTGTGTTGGGAAGATGGATGTGTGTGGATCCGTTGCAAGAAAAAAGTCTATATGTATCTACATATTTTTACGTAAACCTCAAATCTGCAACTAAGTCCTTGAACGTCCTTATTGCGTTTACACGTCCTCTCATTACTGAATTTGCAGATAACTTGAACTTGAAGCACCCACTTCTGCCTACAATATCCTCTTACCCCACAATGTGACTTGAGGCAATCACAATATCATTCCCATAAGTTGTAGGCATTATTCAAAATCTGTCTGGAAAACATCTGCGTAACCATTATTACAGGTATAGATATTCAGCACATACCGCCTTGATGTCCTGATCCACTTGGCTGGTACAGGGATAAACCTGAAGACAAACGCTTTTATGCGACTTGTTGCATTGAGTCCGAACTTCTTTACGTCAAGTCTTTGTGGAGTCAAATTGCTCCATGATTGAAAATAATCCCCCAAAAGGAGTGAGTCTCTCAGATTTAATTTGTATCTTCGCCATGTCTATCGTCGGATTCTCTTGTTTTTTTGCAACACTAAGATAAGTGAAAATTCTGATATGGCAAAATCCTGAGCAACTTTTTGTTGCTCAGGTACTTAAAAAGTTTAATTTATAATAGTGTTGCGGAATTAAGGATAAATAATAAAATTATGAAATTAAAACTTAAATTTTACCAAATGAAAATTTAGAAGTTCTTTCAGAAGAAAGTATGAAGAATCTTTATGGAGGTAGTTTAATGTGATCAGGGCGAAGAAAGTGCAAAAATGGACCATGCACTGTTTGTTACTTTGATAGTAATGGAAGCTACACAGGTATATCTCGAACTGGCCAATGTCAAGAGATTGACTATAATAGTTCGGTGACATGCTATTGTGATGCGGAGGGTATAAACTCTGGTTGTGGTAATTATGACAAAAAGAGTAAGTGTTGGAATGATTAAAGATTATCTAAGGATATTTCCTACCTTATTACACATGTTATAAGGAATTTGAATTTCGAATAGGGAATAGCTGACTTGTTTAAGTCAGCTTCCCAATCTTATATCAAGAAAATATGAAAAAAATATTATATATTTTGATTTTATCGAGCTGGATAATATCAACGGCTGCATCAAATTTACCTAACTACGGACAAAAAGTACGCATTATCTTGCAATTGGACAGAATTGCCAAACAAGATATGAAGGGATTTTTATGTATATTAGATAAAAAATGGGAAAGAATAGATTCTGTACAGTTTAAAAATGGAAAAGCTGTTTTAAACTATTCACCAATGAAAAACATTGCACTCGCTCAAATAATTATCAAATCTATAGAAAATAAGAAAAATATAATGAAAGATGTATACTTTAAAAATGTATATTCTGATTATATGAATTTATTTTTAGGAGATTTGTATTTAGATAATAAGGATTTGCACATAGACTTACACATGCGTGATTCTACGTCTTTTATTGGTAACATATCTCAGCTAACTGATAACATGGAAGTAGCTTTTATACGTCAAAGAGATAGCGAAATTGATTATGCTCCTAAAGGAACATCTCCCACTCGCTGGTATTTTGACAACAGAGGATGTCTTATGAATGAAAAATTAGTAAATAGATATCCACATAGTAGATTATTACTACAAGAGATATGTGAGCATATAACAGCATACAAAGACACAGCTCTATTATATAGGATTTATAATTCTTTTGCTGATAGTCTAAAGAATACTAAAGATGGTATGTCCGTGAAACAATATATCCAAGAAATAAGGAAGAACAGCATTCAACAGTTTTTTCCTTTCTTCGATACCAAAGGAAAAAAGTATTCATTTAAGGATTGCATTGGTAATAAAAAATATCTCGTCATCGTATTTTGGGCAAGTTGGTGTGCACCTTGTAGAAGAGAAATCCCAGACCTAATTGATTTGTACAATCGATATAAGAGAGATGTTGCCTTTATCAATCTGTCGGTAGATGAAAACAAAAAAGCATGGATAAAAGCCGTTCAAAAAGATAAGGTGAGTTGGCTTTCCTTAGCATGTTTCCAACACTCTAAAAATAATGTATCTCAAAAAATGCGGGTTACAGTTTTTCCCTCTTTCGTTGTTACTAATAGTGATGGAAATATTATATTAGACTCTCGAAGTGGCTATAACCAAGATTGCAATAATAAAGCATTTTGTTTACAAGATCTATCTGATTATCTTTTAAAAGAAATAAAATATGAGTGATATTAAAATACCAGTATTTGTATGTAACTTACTTTCAAGGATAGAACGAAGGCAACATATCATAAAAGAATTTGAAAATAAGCAAGAATATTCAATGCAAATAATTCCTGCAATAAAAAATAAGATTGGAGCATATGGATTGTGGTTAACATTACACTCCTTTACTCTCTTGCATTTTGACCTCAAAAATAAGCTCAAAATCTAACAAAGCTAATTTATAGAACCAGCCTTGAGCAATAAAGTATTGAGAGTGTCAGCCGTATTGAAATCGTAGGTCTTGCCCATATCTGATGTGTATGAAATGTTTTCTTGCGTCAACTCCTTTATCGCTCTGAGGATAGTATCAGAGCTACAAGTGCGAAGTGTCGGATGAAGCGAGAGGTGGTTCATCAAATGAGTAGTGACATCCTGGGGTACATGAACCGCCACAGAAGTAGATACTCATGAGAGAACGGATGATTTCACTGTACTGATAACCGAACGATCTACACCTTAGACCGAGGGTTGAGTCGATTACAGATGATAATGTGGAGTCAAATTGCTCCATGATTGAAAATAATCCCCCAAAAGGAGTGAGTCTCTCAGATTTAATTTGTATCTTCGTCATGTCTATCGTTGGATTCTCTTGTTTTTTTGCAACACTAAGATAAGTGAAAATTCTGACATAGCAAAATCCTGAGCAACTTTTTGTTGCTCAGGTACTTAAAAAGTTTAATTTATAATAGTGTTGCGGAATTAAGGACATTTATTATTTTGTTAGACTATATTTCGACGAGTGCAAATTTAAAGCAGACCATAGAAATATTTGTGGTTTTAATGTATATGGAGATATATTTACGTACACACACGTAATGAACCGGCATTATTTCCCATACATGAATTTAGGAAATGGTGCATCTATGAATGACAATATTCCTGGGGTAGATATTAGAAACCTACCGGCATCATTGCTTGATTTAGTGGAATTGCATGCAAAATATAAGGCAATAGACAAAAAACCGAATATCTTTTATTTCGAATAAATGGTGATCCTTATATTTTATGGATTAAGTATGGTAAAATCGGAACGTTGCAAAATGTAGAGGGATTCGAAATACGGTCTTTCTACAAATGTTCTGAGCAAAGGGATTTTGATAGATATAATTAGTGTTTACTGAATAATGTATAACTCTCTGATATTTAAGTTTATATAACTTTATTTCTTCGTTTGTTTAACTAGA
>NZ_QFFX01000049.1:0-20364 GCF_023522295.1 Prevotella sp. TCVGH
TTTATATCGAACTCCAGGGATAATTGTGTCTAATTCTCTCAAATAAGGGGAGAATATGAGATGAAATAGAGCATATATAGCCTAAAAATCAAAAATATTGACTGCGGGTGAGCCAATAGTGCTCAAAAACAAGAATAATAGAGAATGGGGTAAGGTTTTGCAGAGGTCTCGGGATATAGATATTGCAAACTAAATCAATGGGAGAACAAATTGCTGCTACTGTCTTCTCTTTGTCATCTCTGTTCGAACAATAGACAATAAATAGCGCTGTTATTCACATGACCTAAGAGCATTAAAGCATGAGATCCTTCGCTGTCAATATGTAATGTCTGCTCGTAATAAGGGTTTCTATTCCCTAAATCTATAATAGCCTCCAACCACTGCACAATGTCTTTAAGCGGATTGTATAAATCACTTAATGGTATCATGAGTTGCCTTTGTCCATTAATATTGAAGATCATCTCAAGCCAGCCGTATTGTAAGTTTTGGAAGTCGATTTTTACAGCATCAGATTTTTTCGGTATCCTTTTGGAATATTTTTCATAGATGAGACTACGTTCGTGCAGCCAGTCCTGGATTTTTAGCCAACCATCGTAAATCATAACCATTTTGTTGTGCAGGTATTCTCAAACGATGAGAATACCTGACTTTTTTAATGAACTATTCCTCCTGCGCATCATCAGCCTTCATCCTTGCCTCGTCGAATTTCTGCTTCATTGTTGGGTTGTTATATGTCAGCTTTTTAATCGTCAACTCGTCAGCTTTCTTGTTGGCTAAACGAAGATTGTCTTTAGAGCCGACCAAGGCTTCACGTACCTTCTGTAGATGCTTGATGGATTCGTCGATTTGGTCAATAGCCATGTAAAACTTCTTGCTTGCCAGTTCATAGTTACGACTGAAACCGTTGCGGAACTCATTGAGCTTTGTTTCAAAGTTAGTCACATCAACCGACTGGTTGCGGGCGATAGCCAGCTGCCGCTTATAATCCACGGCTTTTCTCGAAGCCTTGGCCAATAGCGAAATGATGGGCATAAAGAACTGTGGGCGGATGACGAACATCTTCGGGTAACGGTGGCTCACATCTACTATACCATTATTATATAGTTCGCTCTCTGGCTCCAGCATGCTAACGAGCACGGCATATTCACATCCTTTTGCAGTTCGGTCTTTGTCCAGCTTGGCAAAGAAGTCTTCATTCTTATGTTTGGTAGATGTTGTGTCGGCCTCGTTTTTCATCTCAAACATGATAGATATATACTCCGTATTATCGTCATAGTCGCGGAAAATAAAGTCACCCTTGCTTCCGTTGCTGGCATCATTATCCTTCTCAAAATAGGCATTGGGGTACAGTCCGAGCGACCGTGCATTGTCAAACTCGGTATGACAATGTATCTCCAAATCCTCACCAATCATCTTGGTTGATTGGCGAATCTTGAAATCTTTATAGCGTTCTATCTCTTCGTCTTTGTCTTTCAGGCTACGCTCGTAATAGTCTTTCATGTTTTTCTCGTTGAGCGTAGCTTTTGCCTCATTCTCTGTGAGTTTGGCTTCCAACTCCGTGATACGCTGTTGCTTCTGCTGGATAGCATCCTGTTGAGCGGTCTTCTCCTGCATCACGGCCAGTTCCTGGTCTTTCACTTTCTGCTGCAACGACGCTTCCAGTTCAAGTATTCGCCTGTCCTTCTCTGCCACCTTGTTGTCAATCTCCATCTGTTTGCTATTCTGCAAATTTGTGATTTGCTCTTGAAGGCGAGTAATCTCTGTTTCCTTATCAGACATCTGCTCCTTCATTTCGAGTTGCTTAGCCTGTGCAATACTGTTCAGGCGCTCGTTGAGCTTTGCAATCTCAGTATCTTTGCCGGCAATGACCGTATCCTTAGCCGACAGCTTATCCTTATAGCCTTGTTCGGTTTTTAGAATGACGGCAGCCTGCTCAACCTTTTGCTGTTGATGAAGTTCAGCAAGTCTTTTACTTACCTCAGCATCAAAGGCATCGTTCTTTACCTGGTTAAGGATTGCAGCATAGTCAGCTTCATCAACGGTGAAAATCGCACCACATTTAGGACATTTAATTTCGCTCATAAACAAACTTATTTATAATTACAATGCAAAGGTATAAACTAACAGTGCAGACATTCTGCGCTCTTCTGAATATTTATTAATCAGCGTACATTTTACTAAGCGCATCAGCCTCTTCTTTCATCTTTTCACGTAGAGAGGTAGGCTTTATCACCTCTATCTGGCTACCGAAGGAGCGGAGCAGCGCCCTAAGTTCATAATTATCTTTTACCTGAAGAGTTATGATACGCCTCCCATCTTCAGCTCGTTCGTTTCTTGCCACCTGCGATTCATGGAGAGGCTTGGTATAGATATAGTTGAAGGCCTTTTCGTTGACATAGATAACCACATCCTCGACCGGCACATCTTCAACAGACACGCCAATGACATCCTCGAAAAACTCATCGAAGTTGAAATCTTCATCAAGTGGCTCAAAATTCTTGCGGCCAAGTTCCTTGGCCCCGTCTATCCTGTCAATGGCATAGTTGGTTAATCCGTCATAATCACTCTGCTTGCCTATGAGAAACCACCTGTTATTATATTGCTTCAAATGATAAGGGCTCACTACCAGCTCTTTGGCATCTTTTCCAAAAGGATGGTAACAAATCTCCAAGGCTTGCTTATTGACAATGGCATCGAAAATCTGCTTGTAGTAATCCTTGTCCATTCCTTTCAGGTAGGGGTTATGTTGAAAACTGACAACCGAACGCACTTCCTTGCCAAGCTGACTGGTGGAGTACAGTTTCTTGTCAATATCCATCAGCCAATCGAACTGTGGCACGCCCTCAAAACGCTTGAGCAACATCAGGGCATCTGATACGATATTTTGTTCCTCCTGATTGAAAGGCCGTTCGCTGATAGAGTCATTGCGATGGTGGTAGCGATAGTACACCCGGTGACCGTCGCGTATAGTGTCAATCATCATGCTGTAGCCTTCCTCGCTCTGCATAAACTTCAAGTCCTCCTGCACCTGACGTTTCCTGACGCCTGCACCCTTTGTCCCTTCACCATTATAAAGGTAAAGTGCATCATTGCAGGCATCCACCAAGTCGCCAATATAGTAACGGCGACTCCAGTTGCTAAGACATCTGTCAAGTGCATGATATCTTATCTGTGCATTCTTATTGGTTGCCATAATCCCACTATGATTTAATATTCGATGCAAAGTTAGTGTGCAATAACGCAGCCATTCTGCATTGTTGAAAACTTTTAACCATTATCATTAGACTTGTGAAAGTCAATAATATATTGGATGCCCACATGTGTGTTCACATTGAAAAGCATTAAGTTTTCATGATACTTTACGTCGTCATATTTCTTTTGACTGTCATTATAGCGTAACTTCCAACCATTAGCTATACCGCCATCTGGATAAATAGAAAGTGTGAAGTCTGGACCTTTTAGGCCTATCCAACGAAAATGTGGCTGTTTTTCTAGCATAGTAATCTGAACATTTTTATTAACTAATTGGTCAATACATGCAGTAAGATAATCATTTCTTTCTGCAGCATCATAGAAGTTATCCATAAGTCGGTTTCCCCAGTTATTGGAATTGTTGAGCCGCTTTGGGAAATAACATTCTACAGTGCCAAGCTTTACTCCAAGTACATTAGGGATAGCCTTAACCATATTTGCTAGAATCATGCAGCCTAATGGCGTGTTTAAATATTTTTCATTATAGGAAACGTCCACATATTTTCCTTCAACAAAGGATTTTATTGCAGACCATTTTTCCTCATATTGTTTAGTCAATAGACTAAGTAAATCACTAATTTGGCATGCGTCATCTTTCAGCCAAATAAGACTTGTAATATTATCCCCTTGTGAGAGGGTTGTGTCAAGTTCGATATCGAATGTATTAAAACATATCTCATGTGAAGTATAATATATATTTTCACATTCTCCCCAATGTTCATTATAAGCAATTGAGCCTTTTAGCATGAAATATAACCGTAACGAGCCATCCATGAGTTTTACTATCATAAGTGGCTTATATGGTTGTGCATTCAAGTCGGTTGTCTTAATACCCCTTTTATAGATAGTTCCCAACAAAGCTATCTTGTTAGGGCTAACTCTTAGAGCTTCTAGCATCTTTTTATTAGAAACCAAATTTGTGGTAAAATGCCTGTTGAATAGTGAAGCTGCTAGGGGAAATTCGTCATCTTCCCACTCATTAACGTTAGGATCAACAAAAACAGTTACAGACTCGATATTATCATCAGAATCAAGACGGCTAATTTCTGAAACGAAGTCACCAGTCATTGTTACTGCATCATCAAAAATAGCTTTAATTTCTTTTGGAGCAGTGCGGCTCTTTCTTTCCATCTTCAACCATTCAATAGCTTTATAGCGATCTAAATAATTAGAATACCATTGAGTACGCCTATTTATAAGGCATTTCAGACATGCCTTTTCGCAATTACAAGATTCAAGTGCTGTTAATGCATTCTCAAATATGATATTCTTATATTCAGGCAGGTGCACGGAATAGCCTGCACCGCCAAGTGCAGTGTCAAAGATAAAAATAGAGCTGTAGTCCTGATTATATCCGAAAGATATTTCATCATCACGAACACCAAGGTATTTTGATAACTCTTGTGTTATAACTGTACCAAGTGAATATAAAGTGGAGATGTCTTTAATATCTTGCTTATCTTTATCATAAAACTTCATCTCTACTATATCAGTTGGATATTCTGCTGTTAATAGAACATGACGTCTTATATTGTCACGCTCATTTCCAACACACCTTGTATTATCCAAAAGACTAATATGGTTTGATAAAGGATGGTCATTTGAAGGGTCTTCTGTTACCATCCTACCACAGTGGCTACAAAGTGCGAAGCCTGTACCAGCCCCATAATTGTAGAATAGAATTTTGGACTTCTCAGACCCTTTTCTCATAAGTACCTTGGCATTGTTCGTTCCTTCAGTTCTCCAGGGCTGCATTTCTAACAGCAAAGGCTGGGTAATAGCAGTTCCTGCATCTTCTATTTTTCTTTTGGGTGCCGATGTAAATGCAACCGTAAATCCCGCAGGCTCTATTACTTCTGTAAATGGAGATAACTTGCCATATACATCTTTTAATCCATGCATTTCATGGTGATGGCATACGGGACATTCATCACCAACAGATGTAGGGGCAATTGTAGCAAAACCACAATGGCTACATCTTTGTAATGCAAACCTCCCAGCTTTATTATAATCCGTTTTAAGATATATACCTTCAGACCGGTATGCTAATTCATTTATAACAACTTGTCGTCCGGGGGAATACATTGAAATAGCTTGGCTAAGATGCTGGGTAATATCTCTATGGCTACCACCATCTTTGTACCAATCATTGTGCATTGAATAAACTTCCTTCGTAAAAGGAACTAACCCTGTTGGCATTCCTGCACTTGGAATAAACCCATTTTCTGCTAAATAACCAAGCAGAAAGCTATCCTTATAATTGCTTAATGCATTTTCTATAGCCTTCTGTTGACGCCCGATTGCATCTTTTAGCTGCATTTCATAGGCACTCAATCTATTTTCATAGGTTTTCTTTATGTATTGAAGTTTGAAAAGAGCATTTACAGCAGCATCTTTTAACTCAGTTTTATTTTCAAAAACAGTACCACGAGTTAATGCTATATATGAATTATTCATTTTATTATCCATACCATTAGCTATACGATACAGATAATCTGAAAAAGCATCATATCTACTAGGAGTGTTATCAAAGAATTCTCTTAATTTCGTAGTAACTTTAACACTATTCCTAATATTCTGTTGCACAAAATCTGTAAGCAGCAATGAGTTTACATGCCGCTGTACAAGTTGCTGACTTTCAAACTTTAATGTTGGCAATTCATTATCGTGAGATAGCATCGACATGGGAGCATTCCATGTTGATGTACCTATTGGGGTAGGTGCACAGAATGTTACTGCCATTGACTTTGTCTCATTTCTTCTTCCTGCGCGGCCAGCTCTTTGTTGATAATTTGATGGCTTTGGTGGAACATTATTCATCACGACTTCACCAATACCTCCTATGTCAACACCCATTTCCATCGTAGTCGAACACGAAAGAATATTAATATGACCTGCATTGAATGCCTGCTCATATTTACTTAATGTTGGATGATCTATTTGTGCAGAATGTTCTGCTGCCATAAATATCGGGCGATATAAGAAGATGGACTCATGTAGATTGGAGAGCAATCCTTTTTCTCCAATATCATTTAAATTTTTATTAACCCAAGCAATTATTTCCTCGTCAGAAACGTCAGTGGTCTTATCTCCTTCTGTTTTTCTGTGACAAGCAAAAGGAAAATAAGGCATTGTGATTTGGGCATCATCTTTTACTTTATAATGTGCAAAAGTAGAGTTTGCCAACATACCTGTTATACGGGGACTATATCCTTTCAAAATAGTTGTAACAGGAACATTATCTATAGGGCATACCCATGCTTGCTTTATAAGTTGAAGCCGAACTTTATTCTCGTCCATGAGATTGATGACATATCCATCATTTTCACTATCGACCTTTTCCAGCACATATTCTGTCAAGAATTTCCAAGCCTCTTTCAAAAGTTGATTGATTGTATTCTCTTGCTCTTGATTTAATTCACCAGAATAACCTAATGCCGCACAGAGTAGAAGTATTATTCGATGCTGCTTTTTCCCTTTTTCACCGACTAGTTTTACTCCTGGTATCCATTTTTTGACATCAACAACATTACCCTGTTTACTTTTATATGTCAAAGTACAATCTGAAGGGTAAACTGCGTTTGCCCTAATCTGCTGAGTGAGATAATGGCTAAGTTCTGCTGGTATGAAATAGTGCCTGCCCGCTCTAATAAAATAATCAACACAAATGACCAAGAAATCTTGCCAGTCTTTATCCGTAAACTTATCGCCAGCACACGGTGGGACATGAGCATTTGAGATAGTAGGGTAAACTAATCTTACCAATTCCATATTTTCTAAGGAGTTTCCATATTTTGGTATCCAGCCAAATTGGTCTAAGAACATAGCATCTATGTAATTCCCCTTATTATTGAAATTCCTTTTGCTTAAGTTCATCAGGTGTGAGAATAATAATCTAAGCTGAGAATCTTGAAGTGTCGGGCTTCGCTTGACCTCATTCCATCCAAACGACTTGTATATTACCTCAGACGACGCTACGGCTTCCTTGTACATATTCATCAAATATCCAGGTACTTTCTCTCCGACAGATAACTTATGCTCTGTATCCTTAATCATGTCTCGAATATCATCTGTGGGCTGTTTGGGTGCAGACAGATTCAGGAGAGTATGATAAATAGCAGTTCTTATCCAGTTACGCTCAACATCCTGATTAATAGACATGGCAACCTTAGCTGAGCCTTGACGATTATCCATAAAAGACAGATATTTGCGCCCACCGTATGTTACTTCTGTATCATGATTATCTTTCGCTGGGTCTGTTGCGTCTAGAAGTGGAGAAGCCAGAATTCGACTCAGAAAAGACGAACTCGCCCGTAAAGATACTCCGTTGGAAACCCCTTTTCCACAATGTGGGCAACGGTATCCACCTGACTCCCTAACAAAAGAAAAGGAATCTTCTGTTTGTTTGTCATCAGCCTTTAGCCTTCCATTTTTTAAGTTAGCGAATTGTACATGTTCAGGATCTACATAGATATTATCATCGACTTTTGCAAAGACAAAACCTTCGTACACATCTGGTGTCGTACTTACGGCATCTGTCCCATAATCGTCCAGATTATCATCTTCTATATCTTGACCGAAGATATTTTGCTCCAAAGATTTGTCAATAGTCTTCATGCGGATTTTTCCATAGTCATCTTTTCCTGTCGCAACATTTTCTTCGCCAACAACAAGTACTTGCCCACATTGTGGACAAGTAGCAACCTCAATCATAGGTTGCCTACAATCTTTATCAGGACAAACATTACTTTGGTAAGTTGTCATACTGCCCAATGAAGGGCGTATATCCTTGTCACGGTTGCAGTCAGGATTAGTACAAACGTAAACCCCATTAATTGATCGTATAAAGAAGTGGGCACGAGTAGGTATCATAGCCTCGCTAAGTTTATCTATAACCTTCAAGCGTTCATCTATGGTTGCCGATGGAGACATAAAACATGTCAATTGAGACGTTGTGAGCCCATTTGAATCGTTTATCTTCCGACGCAGTTGTTCTACAGTTTTGAAATTGAGGCTACTATCCCCAATCATATCATTAATATCTTCTATGTCTCTATCAGCCTGCTCTTTATCTAATTCAGGAATAATTCGTTTACCATCAATTACTTCTATTGTATCAATAGACTTTCCTGTAAGTCTATGAACAAAGGTTTTCAACTTCAACTTAATTGCAGGATCAGATGTATCACCAATTGTTGCAGATGTTACGGCGAAATTCACATCATCAACTGTTTGGCCGAATGCATCTATTATTCGCCGAATTTGAAGAGCTAATTCCGAAGCGGCAGAACCTGAATATGAATGAGCCTCGTCAAGTAAAATCCAACGGAGTTTACCGCGAGATTTTTGAATTATAGGCTGATCCTCTTGGCGAACTAACATATAATTCAACATTGTTGGATTTGTAAACATGATCTGTGGAGGTGTACTTCTGATTTGCTGGCGGTACACCAATTCCGGTAGGGCTTTACTTATACGCTCGCTTTCTTTGATATTCGGTTCTTTCTTCTCAAGATTATCTGTATCACCATTGTAAATGGCATAGGTGATGTTTGGATCAAGGGCTTTACACCACGCATTAATACGTTTTTGCTGACTTTTCATCAAAGCATTTAGCGGGTATATAAAGATTGCTTGAACCCCACTATCGAGTGGATCCTTAACCCGCTGTCGATATAAGTCTTGAAGAACAGGTATCATAAAGCACTCTGTCTTTCCTGAGCCAGTGCCGGTTGTAACCACAATTGTTTTGTGTTTGTTAAGCATACTATCCCAGCTCTTCGTTTGATGAAGATAGGGGCGACGCTCTGCAGGAAAGTTCTGTTCCTCACCGGTCAGACGTTCATCAGAAATTGCTTTTACGAATTTCTCGCCTAATATCTTCAACTTTGACGCATGGTCAGAAAAACTTTCAGTTGACTGCTCCCATGGAAATACCGTTTGGAAGATAGGCTCCGACATCAATGGCTCACGTTTTGTCAAGATTTCACGCAAATAATTTTGCTCCTTGCCTTTCCCTTTGAACCAAATGGACAGTAAAGTATTAACCATGATTCGGTTAGCATCCTTATAAAACTTAGAATACTCCATATCGTTATAAATTTGTATATATTGAGAGTGCCTTAATTAGAATCCTTGAATATGTCTTCGTAGCATAAATACGGTAAAAATTAATAACCCGTCTTAACTCTTCATTCTCATCTTCCCAGAAATTCCCATTATCAATGTTCTCTGTCAGAAGTTCAGCTATCTTTACAGGACATAACATTGCAACCTTTTGCCATGGCAGAGTATCTATAGAGAATTCCGGAAAAATATATTTGCTCAAAACTATTTTTGTTGTTGGCAGATCCTGGCCTGTATCAGATACACCATGAATACTTGCTTTATATTCACGTAAATCTGAAGGATAAAATGTTCCTTGTGCTTCTATTTTATTTGACATAAGGAATGATGAAAACTCATTTGCTTTCCCTTGATACAATTCTGTCTTAAAAACATCTGTCATAAACTTAACGACATCATTCATCAGATATTTTTGCTCCATTTCACCCAGAGTGTTGATAGATTGAAGAACACCTATCCATATCTCAGGCTGGATCCAATGCAAAGAGAAGGCAAGTTCGCCTGCATATCGGTTAAAATCGGAGATACAGTTGCCGCTATACCCATTATAGCAAAGACCAAGCACAAATTTGGCAATGAGCTTAGGACTTTTAGCAATACTAATGAAGCTATCAAATGTAGAAAAGACGAGATTGTTTTCAGTGACAACTTTATAACATTGAAACACTTCGTCCCATTTTTCACTGGATAAAGAAGTGGAATCCAATACATTCTCATATTCTTTTAGCCGGGCTCTTCTGATGGCAATTCGTTGCGCCACAGTAAGATCTGGAACTTCTAAGTTGTAGTATCGGGGAATAACTCTGTCTCTGTCATACTTGTCAGAGAACACTATGAATTGATTGGCTATGTCAGGATTGGGAAATTCAAACTTCGTAGAATCTGTTGTTTCACGCAAAGGTAATACTTCCAAAGCATTTGATTGTTGACCAACGATACAAGCCAACAGTCGCCCAGAATAATTCTGTGGACGTGTAAATACATCATCGTCAGGATTATCATCTATATCCATTACAACACATGAGTCTGGGTATATCATTTTCGTATCCAATGAATAATGACGAACTCTAAATGATTTCTTGTAACTTCCATAAGATCCTTTTATAGTAACCATTACAAACGAACTTCGGTTAAAGGCACGCCTTTCATAAAGCATAAACAATCTGTCAAGTAGATCGTTTATGTCGCTCAAAGACATGATTCCATTTGAAGGACGATGAATTTCTAATGATTTTGTATCTTCTATATCATCGCTAATGTAGCTTAGTTTGATAATTATATCCCCAATGCCTTGTGCAAAAATTTTATAATTATATAAATTTTGGGTACAAAGCATTGTACCATTAACAGCTTCTTTTCCCTCACTATCGAGGATAGCCAATCCTTTAAAAGGTGAAGAAATTGCTAATTTTGTTGGAGGACAAGCAGGGGCAAAGATGACGAAGGTACAAACAGAAGGGAAAATAATATTGTCTTCTGTTCGATGTAGGTGAAAAGAACTTCTCCCATTTGATGTTACATCAACTCCTTCCAAATCTAAACAAGAGATTCTGATATTGCTACCATTTTCCCATTTAATATCGGCATCGTAAAGAGTAGCATCTGATGTAATATACTTTACATCACCCAAATAGAAGAAAGAACGAATTTCTTCCCTTCCATCAGGAAATTTCACTCGAATTTGTATACTTTGAGGAATGCTCCCTTCAAGTTCTTTCAGGGGTTGCCATCCACATCCGGTGCCTCTTGTCCTATAATATTTTTCGACATCATGAGTACAATTCTCGCCATTTTCATTAAAAACATTGATTAAAGGAACTGATGTAAGGAAATTCTCTGTGCTATTCAGACACCAAGATGCTATATTGTAACGATATTCCGCATGGTATGTAGAAAAAATATTATCATAGGTCATGATTTTTCCTTGCATATTCTGCAAACGTATCGTATCATTGAAGACGACATAGAAGTATTTTTTATCTAACAAAGTGATGCCCCTACTTGTTTGACCATCAATTACACTCCATTCGTCATCAAAAATGATAATGTTATTTGTATCAGATGTACCATATTGTACATAATCATCACCATTCTTTATGAATGTCTGTGGGATTGAAAAGTCTGGTGCATAACAATTACTAACCGTAATTAGCCTATCTTCTCCATTATCCAATAATAATTTCACGGGAACAAACTGCTCTCCCAACCATTCAAAGACAACACTATCTTTGCTTACGCAGGTGTATAGCGAATAATCTTCATTATGTTCAACTCTTGCATACCGTGCCACAAATTTGCCGGAAACATGTATTTCAAATCTATAGACAGAAGATTCTATGGACAATACATCGGAACGTAGGCTATTTTGCGTATTCAAGCTATAGAGGAGATAGGCTTTTTCATCGGATATTTTCAAGGACCATGAAAAAGCTATTGGATTTGATTTCCTACGATGAGAGTATATCTTTTGTAGACTGGTATTCAGTTTCTTAAATCGCTCTTCTTTTATATCATAAGGGAGAATGTCTGATTTATCTTCGACAATAGACCTTACTACCTGCATGCTTACACTATAGATACACTCATTCTGGAATGACTTTGGTAAGTATTTAACACAATCCAAGGTCTCGAAAATAGACGTGTCTTCCCAATTGGAAACACCCCGAGTTATCAATTCCATCATGGCATGCTCTAAGAAGTTCGTGTAGTTTCCCCATGAACTTTGTATTTGCTTCATAGGTAAACCACCTTGTAGCAACAATGAATAGAAGTACATGTGACGATTAACACCATAAACCTTGCACTTCCATTCATGCATTGCTTGCTTTGCCAGCTTAAATAGCAACTCAGAATCGTCTATACCAACAGCACGAGCAACTCTCTCCTTACTTGGAAAACCTCCGTCATATTCTCTACGCCACCACTCTGCATAAAAAAGAGCTGCTTCTCTGGTATAAGAATCTAAATTGCCTCTAAAATATGCTGCACTTAACGTCTCTTTCAAGTCATTGTATTCTTGTTCTTGTACATGAAGTTTCCATAGAGGAAATTTAAATTTCCCTCCATTTCTTACCATAATTTGATAGAGTGCCGTATGTTCCATAAATCCTCTAAATTTGTTATCCTATACCTTTTAAACCTTAAAGCTCACAATGCATTAAAAATTATTCTTCTCCTGGTCCAGGCTCTGCGGCTACAGAATATCCAAGGTTGTCTTCCTCGAATGCTTCGTAAACTTGGGCATGGGAATCAGAGATTTGCTTGCCAGTAGAGGTTCCAGCACTCTCCTGCATCTCCAAATCGGTTATCGAGTTTCCTGTCACAAACAAGTACATGGCCACGAGCACCTTGATGGCTGCGTTCACCTCTTCGTCGGTTGTGATGGGCGCACGATGTGCTTCATCGTTACGCCACTGACGCACCATGTCCAGATAGCCGCTGAAACGCTTGCCCTCTGCGGACGTGGCATACCTGAGGTCCCACAGACACTTAAATCCATAAATGGCATTGGCCAATGTAGAATTGTCGGTGGAGCCCGTAGGAGTAGGCACTTCTTCGCTATGACAGAGATAATAAAGTTTCTTCAGATAGCTCTCATATTTAGAAAGCAAGCTGTTAAAATAGATATGTTTGTCGACTGTCTGCAGGTGGTCGTTGCGATAGATGTTGTTCAGTGCGTTCTTAATGATTCCGTCGGCACCATCGAGAGAAGGCAGGCTGCTACGGTTCAGCACGGAGAAAAATACATCTACAAACTCATCAAATGAGCGTATGTGGCTGCACACATCTTCAAACTCCTGACTGAGGCTGGCAATGATGGCTTCCTTCAGTTCGCCTTCCACGTAGGGCAGGTTGGTAGCCTTATGGCTTCTCATAGCCAGTGCGTCTACAAACTTTCGGATAAGCATCATCGAGAACGACTGGTTCTTCTCCAGTTCCTCCTGGAAGTTGTAATACTTCTCTATCTGGTCGGCCACCTTTTCATCGAATTTCTCCTTGACGAGTGCTATCAGTGCATCGTATGAGTTTCCGGCAGAGAAAGCATCGGTCACATCAGAGTCTTGAAGAATGTCAATCCAAATCTGTTTCAGAATCTTATCGTTCTCGTTGAGCAGGTTTTGAAACGGGCTGTTGGCTATATCGAGAATCTCGGCTATCGTTTTTTTCTCGTCTTCCTGCTTTTGTCCCACTTCACCAATACGGCTCGACGTCATCTGTTGTTCCTCGTCTTCCAGTTCCAACTGTCCGTCAAACTTCAGCTGAATGCGGAGTTTATCCAGATCTATCCTGTCGAGAATCTCCATAGGCAGAGTCTCCTTGGTATAGGGCAGGTATTTGTAGAATACGCGGCAGAACACATAGAACTTCTCTAAGTCGGGATCTACAAAATCCATCAGCTGTGCCATGAAGCCATACTGACGCACGTAGCGGTTCACATATTTGCGATAGCGGTCCTTCTCTTCATCCGACATGGGACTCACGCGATCCGTCACGATGGTTCTCAGGAGTGAGGGTACACCCACGGCGGTTTCTTTCTTTTGGAGCATTGTCACCACGCGCTTTACGTCATCCTCGCTGAACACCCGCCAACGGTTCACATCGTCCATCATCGTGTACATGCGCTGCGTGTCCACCTCGCCAAGTAGTTCTATGTCGGTGTAGTAACGCTGGAAGGTATTCTTCACGTCTTCAGGCTTGTTGCGGAAGTCTATCACCATAGTGTTTTCCTTGCCCGGACAGCAACGGTTCAGGCGGCTCAGCGTCTGAATGCACTGTATGCCACCGAGCGTGCGATCAACGAACATCGTATGTAGCAGCGGCTGGTCGAAGCCCGTCTGAAACTTGTTGGCGACAATCAGTATCTTATAATCGTTCTCCTTGAACTTAATACGTATGCCGTCATCATGCACACCGTCATCATTCATGCCAGCTTCCGTGCATCGCGTGCCATGACTGTCTTCTACCTCACCAGAGAAAGCCACCAGCGTCTTGATGACACCGTTGTAGTTCTGCTCGATAACCTTGTCGATGATGCGTTTATAGTCGGCGGCGGCACGACGCGAGTCACACACCACCATAGCCTTGGCCTCACCGCCTATCTTGCCAATGGTGTGCTTCATGAAGTGGTCTACAATCATGGTTGCCTTGCGCAACATGACATAGGAGTTCTTGTTCAGTTCGCCATAGATGAGAGCCAGCGACTTTTTCTCCTCAAAAAGTTTCTTCTTCTCTTCCGGGTCGTTGGTGGTCTCTATGAGCTCGAACATGGTCTGATAGGACACATAGTTTTGCAGCACGTCGAGGATGAACTTCTCGTCGATGGCCTGCTTCATGGAGTAGAGATCGTGCTCCTTATGATTCTCGTCGCCATAGAGCACAAAGGTTTTATCCTTTGGCGTGGCGGTGAAGGCGAAGTAACTCATGTGGTGCATGGAGCGGCGCATAATCTGCTGATAAGCCATGAAGGCATCCATCTCGTCCTCAAACTCGTCGGGGTTGAAGTCGGGAATGTTCTTCAGGTCTTCATCGGTGCTCAGTGCGTTCACCAGGTCCTTGGCGCTCTCGTTACCGATGGCGGTATGCGCCTCGTCCACGATGACGGCATACTTGCGGTGCTTCTCGCGCTTCAGGGTATTCAGGGCGTAGGCAAACTTCTGCACGGTGCTGATGATGATGCGGTGTCCCTCGTCGATGGCTGTTGCAAGGTTCTTGCTGCCACGGCGCACGTCTTTCACGGTGCCCACCACATCCTCGAAGTTCACCACATCTTCAGCCATATTGCGGTTGAGCACAATGCGGTCGGTCACCATGATGATGCTGTCGAATATGGGGCTATGGTCAGCATGGGTCATATTGGCCAACTGGTGAGCCAGCCACGCCATGGTCTTTGTCTTACCCGAACCGGCGGAGTGCCACACGAGATAGTTGTGCCCGGCACCTTCCGCGCGCACCTTCTGCCGGAGTTTCCTCACGGCTCGAAGCTGGTGGAAGCGAGGGAATATTACCATGGGCTTTCCGTCTTCATCGTTATATCGCTTGATGAAGTTCTCCAGCAGGTCGAGTATGCTGTCGGCCTGTAGAATGTTTTGCCACATATAGGCCACTGGGTATTCGCCCTCTACAGGTGGATTAACGCTGTCTTGATTGAAGGGCAGGAACTTTGTTTCCGCACCCTTCAACCGTGTGGTCATAAACACATAGTTGTTGTCCATCACGAAATGCACCAAACAATGCTTCAGCATGCGGTTCTCTGGGTTGCGGTCGTACCGGTACTGGTAGATGCCGTTGGTATAGTTCTGTCCCGTACCCTCGTTCTTCAGCTCGAAGGTGAACAGCGGCAGTCCGTTGAGCAGGATACACATATCCAGTTCGTTGCCCTTGTCGCTGTTTGCCGTGCTGTAACGCATCTGGCGCACAATGCTGAATCTATTGGCACGATAGAGTTGATACGCCGCACTCTCTGTGCCAACCAATACCGGCTTAAACTGTGCAAACTTAATCTTTTTACCTTTTATTTTAATGTCTTTACGAAACAAGGTCAATAAGCTCTCGCCCCGGTTTATCTGGCGATTGAGTTCCTCCACCACCTTGTCGGTTTCCCGTCCTGGGAACGAGCGATGCAGCATCTCCCATGCGGCGGGTTGCTGGCGGAGAAACAACTCTAGCATCTCTCGGTCGCAGAGATTTCCGATGTCAAAGTCGCTGCTGCTACGCTGATTATAAAGATCGCTGCCTGCCAGCTGCCCGGCAATGTGTTCCTCAAAGGAAGTTTCGTTCAGATTGTAGTTCATATCAAAACTCTTTTATTCTTCTGTTGCAAAGATAGTTATTAACTATGCAGTAATTCTGCGTTGTTATGAATTTATTCCCCTCACATCAATCTTTCCTGTTACGGCAACGGTGATGAGGGCTTGCTTATACTCCTGGAGAAGTTCTATTTGTCGTCGACGCTTAGCAATGCGGGCATCAATCTTGGAGGTCTCGGCGTCGAGATAGGAGGCGATGGCGCGCTGCTCAGAGAGAGGGGGACATGGAATTTTGATGTTGACTATTTGACTTGCGTTGATAGCTGGATAGCTTACACCAACTGACAGAGATTCAACTTTTTCTACGAAAAAATCTGATGTAAAAGTGTACGCAGCAAAAAGGCTATCAATTTTACGTGGTCGAATAACCGCGAATCCAGTTGAAACAATAGGTTCTATGGCGTCAATAGGAGCAATTGCCTTTAGATATGTTCTGACAGTTGAAACTATAATATCCCCCTTTTTTGTAATTCTCCTTGCTCGAGAAGGAGCATCTGCAAATTCGTATTGTGTGGAGTTTGTTATTCCTTGCCCATATACCACATCTCCTATTTCAACATAATCAATAATTTCTGTAGTATTTGTCTTTTCAGATAGAACATCATCGTTGCAAGAAGCTATGAATTTTATCTTACAATCTTCCCAGTGGCTCGGCACTTTCCCTATCCACTTTACTCCGCTCTCTTTATATTCCTCGTATCTTTTCATGCCACCACTTATATCTGAATGCTTTCCAGTTCTTCCTCTGCCTCCTCATCAAGCCGCCTGATGTCGGCAAGGATGGCATCGAGGTCGCGCATGGGGCGATAGACGTAAAACAGCTTGGTGAAGGGGAACTCACACCCCACCTTGTCTTTCGTCCTGTCCATCCATGCATCGGGCGTGAAAGCCAGCACCTCGCGCTCAAAGTATTCATCGATGTCCTGCTTGAAGGGAATATTCTCGGTATCGTTGAGGTTGCCGTCCTCCAGATAGCCACTGTCCGCCTTGTAAGGATTGTTGAACACTTCGGGGGCATCCTCGCTCACGTCGCCCCACGCATTGCGCAGGGCTTTTATCTCGGCAGTCGAAGGCTTGCATTTCTTGCTTTTCAGAAAGGCGAAGAACTCGGTGTCGCTGCGCTTCCCGTCAATGCCGTCAAGCGCGGCAACGGTCTTATAGATGAGGTTTTTCTTGTCATTGGGTTTGAAACCTTCTGTGGCCACCATCTGCCGGTACTTGTCTGTTATATTTTCAAACCAACAGCGCATGGGGCGACGCACAGCCACCTTGGTATAAAGGAAATCATCGTAGTCCATCTTCTTGGCAACCTCCAGACGCTCCATCTCGCCCGTGCTCTCATTGAGGATGTCGCGGCTTATGCTCTGATATTCCTTGTATATCTCGAGAATGTCCTTGGCGCCTTCCTCGCTGATGTCGTAACGCTTCTTGCCAAGGTTGGTTTGTAGCAGACGGGCATACTCGTGCTTATGCGAAGCGTCGATGAAGAGCACCTTTCCGAGTTTTTCCTCGGGGCGTTTGTTGTCCAAAATCCACAGATAGGTGCTGATGCCTGTGCCGTAGAACAGGTCGCCCGGCAGTGCCACGATGCAATCGAGCAGGTTGCGGTCGAGCAGCATCTTGCGGATATTGCTCCAGCCGGAGCCCGCATCACCGTTGAAGAGCGGGGAGCCGTTGAGCACGATGCCGATGCGCGACCCGTTCTCCCCGTCCATCTTCGCCACCATGTGCATCAGGAAGAGCAAGGAACCGTCTCTGGTGGTGGGCAGTCCTGCCTCGAAGCGTCGGCCTGGGGCATTGTCCTTTTGCACACACGCTTTCACGTGTTCGTCTTTACCCCAATCCACCCCAAAAGGAGGGTTGGCAAGCATAAAGTTGAACGTGCGGCCATAGAGATGGTCGTCGCTGAAGGTGTTGCCCCTGAACAGCTGCTGCCCAATGTTGTGGTCGTCGCCCTTCATCAGCAAATCGGCCTTGCAGATGGCGTATGTTTTGTCGTTGAGTTCCTGTCCGAAGAGCTGCACTTTCAGGTCTGGGTTGCGTGCCAGTGTCTGGAGATATTTCTTGCCCACAGTGAGCATGCCGCCCGTACCACAACAGGGGTCGTAGATAGAAAAGATGCGTCCGGGAATGTAGAGCTCATCCTCGTGCCCGCTGATGGTGAGAGCCACAAGCAGCTGCACAATGTCGCGGGGCGTGTAGAACTGCCCGGCCTTGGTGTTACTCGACTCCTTAGAACGGCGTATCACATTCTCGAACACCGTACCCATCATGGCGTTGCTCACCTTGTCGGGGTGCAGGTCGGCACGCTGCACAAACATCTGACACACCGAAAACAGTTTGTTGTTCTCAGCCAGCCGGCGATAGATGTCGCTCAGGTCCAGGTGCTCTCCGGCATCCTGCTTATGCACGAAGTTGGCAAGAATATCGCGCACGTTGTCGGTAAAAGAATTAAGGTAATAATCAAACGAGGTGGCAATCTGCGCTGGGGCTGCCAGCATTTTCTCCATGGAGAGGCCGGAGGTATTGAAGAAGGTTAGGTTATTCTTGCGGAGAATGCTCATCAGCTTTATTTTCTTCATCTTCTCCGGCGCATCGGCAGGAATCTTGCCTAATTCCTCCATGATGGCTTCGCGCTTCTCGTCGAGCACACAGTCTAAACGGCGCAACAGGGTGAATGGCAAAATAACGTCCTCCACTTCTGCATCGTCGTACAGACCTCGTATAATTTCCTTAATGTCCCATATCACGGACGCCAACTCTTGTTCTGTCATATCTTGTTTCTTTCTGTTAGCAAAGTTAAAACACTTTCATGCAGTTGTTCAGCATGGTTGCGACACTTCTGTGGTTTTGGCATGCGAAGGGTCTTTTACGAGCAGTTCCTGAACCTCTACATTCAGTATTTTCGCAATCTGAATAAATGTCTCTATAGTCGGTTGGCTCGTATTGGTACACCACTTGGAAACGGTAGTCGGATTGACGCCCAACTGTTCGGCGAGCCACTTGTTGGTGCGTTTGTGCTCAACAAGTACGACCTTAATCCGGTTAATGTCTTTTGCCATACTGTTTAGATAATATCGGCTACATCTCGGGAATAAAAGGGAACTTTTATTCCTCACGATTTACTCACCACTTAGTAATTAAAATGCTTACAGTGCAAATATAATGATTTTTTCGAGACAATCTCCCTTCTATTATCAATAATGTGGAATATTCCTCTTTTTTTTATTTTAGCAGACAAAATTGTCCACTCTTCTATGTGAGCCTGATTTTTCGTGGAATAATGCAGAATGGTTGCGTTGTTTTGTGTTTATTTTGCATATAGAAAAAATAGGATTCTAATTTTAATACTAATCAGTTATGAAGAAAATTTTATTGATGATTGCCTTTGTTATGGCAACAGTATGTGCAAATGCACAGATCATGCGTGTGGACGAATTGGAGAAATATGCCAAAGAGAAGTATGGCGACAAATGGACGGAAGCAGCTGTCAATATCTCAAAGGGTATTGAGCTTGACAAAAATAAAGCCATGACCTTCGTTCAAGTCATCCCTTGTGATGGACAGACTGCAGAGCAGCTTTATGTAAACCTTAACTACTGGTTTACCGCAACTTTCAACGATGCCAACTCTGTAATCAAGCTGAACGACAAGGAGAGCGGCGTCATCATTGCGTCGGGCTATATGGCCGACATTGCCGGTCATGCTGGCGGCACGAACTCTTACAACGTAAGCATCAAGCCTGTTATCAGGGTAGATATCAAGGAAGGCAAGATAAGAGTTACTTACTCTATCGACCATTATGATGTGATCGTACTTGCCGGAGGTGGAATCATTGGTGCTCTCGCAGGATCTATACCCACAAAGGTAGAAGAGAAATGGCTGCTTGATCAGTGCTATCCCTTCGCTGAGAAGGATGGGCATCATGCCAAGAAAACTTCAAGCAAGGCACTTGTGATGTCTTACGCTTACTCAAATGTATTGCTCGACAAGATTGAGGAAGCGGCCAAGCATGGCTTGGTTGGAAACGAGAATGACAACTGGTAATCAACGACAACTAAAATTTGGGTCCTGCGGTTTTCTTGCTGCAGGACTTTTTATATTTATTGCTGTCCGGTAAAACTTTATTAAACAAAATAATTTAGGGCTGACACTTCTCACGAGGTGTCAGCCCTTTTGG
>NZ_QFFX01000004.1:0-80906 GCF_023522295.1 Prevotella sp. TCVGH
TCTTTTAAGTTCTTTTGTCATATTATTTTACTTTTTATGAGGTTAATAATATGTCAAGCTATTTCAGTATAAGACATATAGTCCGATTGAGGGTTCTGAACACCCTAAAAATACCTTATATTTTTTCTATTTGTGAGGTTCCAGAAGTGTTAAAATTAGGGAAGAAAAACGGACAAAATCAGGCGTTTTTACCCTTCAAAAATTCTTAATGTGACATGAGTAAGATGAACTCACAGTAACAGTATTTTCTCCTTATGCAGGTGAGGCTTAGCTCGCAGTGGCATTAGTTGCAAGTTCGTGAAATCTTAAGACGATTGTATTTTAGTGCGAGACTCCTTGAAGATGGGGCGGAATGTTAGATGCTCACATCAAAACAAAGGGAATAAAAGAGCCTTCTCTTGTGAGTTTGTTTGCTCAAATAGATACATTAAAAGCGATAAATGCTGACATTTTGTCTTTTATTTTATGAGAGATAACAGGATATGCGCCAAAATGGCACAGTTTCTTCGTTGGTACGCTCCTTGCAACAATGGTTAGTGAACTCGAAAGAGCAAATAAAAATAAACAATATAAAAATAGGAGGAAATGATTATGTTACCAGTAAGAAACAGAAATTCATGGTTACCAAGTGTGTTTGATGATTTTTTTGATACCGGTCTTGCACCAAGATTGAACAGTACAGCACCTGCAATCAACGTCATTGCTCATGACGGTGAGTATGTGGTAGAGTTGGCTGCACCCGGCTTGAAGAAAGATGATTTTATCGTGAATATCGATAATGATGGAAATTTGACTATCAAGATGGAAAAGAAGGTGGAGAACAAAGAAGAGGACAAGAAGGCTCACTACTTGCGTAGAGAGTTCAGTTACTCGAGTTTTGAGCAGACACTGATTTTGCCAGATGACGTAGACAAAGAGAAAATTTGCGCAAAAATGTCGGATGGTGTCTTGACCGTTACCTTGCCGAAACGTGAGGAAATTGTACAGACATTAGGCAAGCAAATCACCGTTGAGTAATCATTACTTTGGTATTTAGACAGAGAAAGCCCTGCAATCTAAACGGATTGTGGGGCTTTTACGTGGATGAAAATTGTGAAGTATTCTTGTATTTATAAGGTGTAGATGATGCGTAAGTCAGAAAATTGCAGTACCTTTGCATAAGATAGGCTGCGCCTCACCAAAACAAGTAAACTTCTTTTGGTTTCGGCTTGCACTATCTTTGCAATAAAAGATTTTTATATAACAGGTAACAATAATTATGGCAAAGAAAGCTTTATTGATGATCCTCGATGGATGGGGAATAGGAGACAAGGGTAAAGGCGACGTGATAAGTAATACGCCGACACCTTATTTAGATTATCTGAATGCTACATGCTCGCATTCGCAGTTGCAGGCTTCGGGTGAGAATGTAGGATTGCCCGATGGACAGATGGGTAACTCGGAGGTAGGACACTTGAATATTGGTGCAGGACGTGTGGTGTATCAGGATTTGGTGAAGATTAACAGAGCCTGTAAAGATGGGTCAATTCTGCAAAATCCTGAAATCGTTTCTGCCTATACGTATGCACAGAAAACGGGGAAGAAGCTTCATTTAATGGGATTGACCAGCGATGGTGGTGTTCACTCCTCTTTGGATCATCTATATCAGTTGTTGATCATCTCTAAAAAATACGGTCTCAAAAATACGTATGTACATTGTTTCATGGACGGACGCGACACAGACCCGAAGAGTGGAGTTGGCTTTATTGAGGCTTTGCAGCATGTTTGTGAAACGAACGATGCGCACATTGCCAGTATCATAGGGCGCTTTTATGCCATGGATCGTGACAAGCGATGGAATCGAGTGAAAGAGGCTTACGACTTGTTGGTAAGTGGTGTGGGTAAGAAAGCAACGGACATGGTGCAGGCGATGCATGAGAGTTATGCCGAAGAAGTGACCGACGAATTTATCAAACCCATCACCAACGCTACTGTTCAAGGACAGATAGAAGAGGGTGATGTGGTGATTTTCTTCAACTTCCGTAACGACCGTGCCAAAGAACTCACACAGGTGTTGACCCAAACCGATATGCCCGATGAGGGAATGCACACCATTAAGGACTTGCAATATTACACGATGACGCCCTACGATGCTAACTTTAAGAATGTGCATGTGCTGTTCCCGAAGGAAAATGTAGAGATGACATTGGGCGAATATCTTAGCAGTCTGGGCAAAAGACAGTTGCATACAGCGGAGACGGAGAAGTATGCACACGTTACATTCTTCTTCAATGGAGGACGTGAGGAGCCTTACAAGGGAGAGGATCGTATCTTAGTCAATTCGCCCAAGGTAGCGACTTACGACTTAAAGCCCGAGATGAGTGCCTACGAAGTGAAAGACAAACTGGTGGATGCCATTGGTACACAACAGTACGATTTCATTGTAGTGAACTTTGCCAACGGTGATATGGTGGGACATACGGGTGTGTATAACGCCATCGCCAAGGCGGTTTGGGCAATCGACCATTGTGTGAAAGAGGTGATAGAGGCTGCCAAAGCCAACGATTATGAGGCCATCATCATTGCCGACCATGGTAATGCGGATCATGCAATTAACGAGGATGGCACGCCCAACACGGCACACTCGCTCAATCCTGTACCATTTATTTATGTGACAGACAACAACAGTGCCACCGTGAAGGACGGCAGATTGGCTGACGTGGCACCGTCTATATTGCACATCATGGGCTTGGAACAACCAGAAGCCATGACAGGTGAAAATCTGATAACCGACTGATTCTTGAATTTTTAAGGCTGGTTCTATAAATTAGCTTTGTTAGTTTTTGAGCTTATTTATAGAACCAGTCTATATGTAGTTAAGCTGTATCAATCTTGAGGATATGGAAGTACAGATAGAAGAAAGTTGGAAAGCGCATTTGCAGCAAGAGTTTGACAAACCTTACTTTGCCAAACTGACCGAGTTTGTGCATGCCGAGTACAGCCAGTTTGCGTGCTATCCTCCCGGAAAACTCATTTTCAACGCCTTTAATCTCTGTCCGTTCGATCAGGTGAAAGTAGTGATTATCGGGCAAGACCCTTATCATGAACAGGGTCAGGCACACGGTTTGAGTTTCTCTGTTAATGACGGTGTGCCGTTTCCACCTTCGTTGCAAAACATCTTTAAGGAGATACAAGCCGACTTGGGACTGCCTATTCCGACAACAGGTAACTTGACTCGCTGGGCGAAACAGGGCGTGATGCTCCTCAATGCCACACTCACCGTGAGGGCGCATGCAGCAGGAAGCCACCAGCGAAGAGGGTGGGAAACGTTTACAGATGCTGTCATTAAGGTGTTGAGCGACCATAAAGAGCACTTGGTGTTCTTGTTGTGGGGCGGTTATGCGCGTTCAAAATCCTATCTCATTGACAAGCACAAACACTGTGTTTTGGAAAGCGTACATCCCTCACCGCTATCTGCCAATCGAGGCGGCTGGTTTGGTAATCATCATTTCTCACGCTGCAATGAATACTTAATACAGCAGGGCATTGAACCCGTGAAATGGTAAAAACTTCTCAATGTATGAACCATTCATATCCTCCCATTATACAAGTAGGCAACGTCTTGGTGTCTCCAGATGTTTTCACGCAAAAGTTTTGTTGTGATTTAGAGGTGTGTCATGGCGCTTGTTGCATTGAAGGCGATGCAGGAGCTCCTGTCACTATTGAGGAAATTGCAGGCATCGAAGAGAACGTGGATGCTGTGTGGAACGAGCTTTCTGCTTCGGCTCAATCGGTAATTGACCAGCAAGGCGTGGCTTATATCGATAGAGAGGGCGACATGGTAACCAGCATCGTCGGTAGCAAGGATTGTATTTTTACTTGTTACCAAGAAGGGTGTTGCCTTTGTGTGTTAGAAAGAGCTTACCGAAAAGCAGAGATTGATTTTTGTAAGCCCATCTCCTGTGCGTTATACCCCATTCGGGAAAAGGCGTTGGGAAATGGACTTGTTGGACTGAATTACCACCGTTGGAAGATTTGCCAATGTGCAGTGGAGAAAGGTAAAGAGCTCAATTTGCCGCTTTACCAATTTCTCAGAGAGCCTTTGATACGCCGCTTTGGGCAGCAATGGTATGACGAATTGTGTGTGGTGGCACAGCAATTGGCGCATCAAGATTTTCTATAACTCGAAGGAGACATCCCTGTTCGGTCCTTAAAGTATTTGCCCAAAAAGCTTTGGTTGGGGAAGTTCATGTCTTTCGCAATTTCTTTGATATTCTTTGCGGAGTTCTTTAATTGTACTCGTAGCTCCGTAGTTACATAACTATCAATCCAACTGTTTGGCGTTTCTCGGCTCACCTTCTTCACCGTTTCCGACAAATATTTAGGGGTAATCTTTAATTGTTCGGCATACCATCCTACTCTTCGAATCACTCGGAAGTTTTGTTCAACTAATTTAATGAAATCAGAAAAGATTTTCTCTCCTCGACTTTGCTTAAAGTTTGTTTGGTCTTGTTGATTGTACCAAATGTAGTTTCCCATATCGTAGATAAGGGCACCAAGTAATGAACAAACGATTTCTCTTCGAAAGCGGTGATTGACATCGATAACCTTCTTTTGCGTCATTCTATAAATGTCCAAGAAGGAATTGGCATTTTGTTGTTCTAAATGCAACACAGGATGTGTTTTCGAGTAGATGAACAGTGAGGAAATTTTGTTTACTCCCCTGGAGATATCCTGCATGAAGTTCTCGGATGCCAACATGGCAATGCCTTTGAAATCGTGACTGAGCATATAGTCACTGACTACCTGTCCGTCACTCAAAATAAGTATATCGTTCTCTGAAATGACACATTCTTTAGTGTCAACGGTGTATTGTGCACGCCCTTTAAGGCACATCCCAACCAAAACACAATTCATTTTGCGTGGCTCGAGTGGGAAAGGAAGATCCTCTAATCGGTCGAATAATAATAAATCGTCGCCAATGAAGGTAGATATTTTGGTGATTTCTTTGATGCGTTTAATCGTTAGTTTCGCTATACTATTTCTTTCCATAATTGTTTTTGGTTTTGTATATTTGTCAATGACACTTCCTTAGAAGAATGTAAAATTCATTAAACACACTTCTATATTCCGTACAAAGGTAGCGAAAATTTGGAATGTAACCGCACATTTATCTGTTAATATTGGTAGCTTTGATGGAAATATGGGACAACTTCTAATCCTTCTACCTGTTGAATCTGCTCGGGTTTGAAATCTTTATCGCCTGAAATCAAAACTCGATAGACATCTTTTACCGCAAAACGAGGGTAGGCTTGTTCGTCAAGTTCACCGTTGCAGGTATAGGTGAGTCCATTAAATTGTATTTTCTGTCCACGCTTAGCGCCACGCAGTGTCACACGAACTTGTCCCTTAAATGCTTTATCAAACTGGTAATAAACGCTATCTCCAACGACATCAAAATAACGAGGTGTCTGAATTTTACTCACCTTCACAGCGGGATATCCAGCAAAATAATAGGAATAGGGAAGAGAAGAACCCTCAACGGCTGTTGCCGATTGCCAGGTTGCGACGTCTACATCTTCGGAATTCCATTTTGCACCATACTCATAACCATCATCCTTTTCTCCTCCATCCAAGGTCAAGGATGTGGTAGCAGTTCGTGTGAGCCAATTCTCGTCAGACTGTAAATATGTGTATTCATTATTTACATAACGTGCATGCAGCGCTATGGCTACCTGTTGCCTTTCAAGATGTGTCCATGAGGGTACATACCAAATAGCGATGACGTTGTTGCCAGGCTGTAGAAAACGAGTAACATCCAGTGTGATGCATATTGGTTCGCCGTCGTTATTGGAACGAGCAGGAAACCACAGTGCTGTTGATATGTTTCGCTCGTTGATGTATGCGTTCACCTTTCCTGTACTGGCAATAGTCATCGTGGCATGTGTGGGATAATCTTTCAGCTTCCAATCTTGCCTAAACCATACTTCCGAGGTACTGTCTGCCTGTGGGCAAGCAATCCACTGTAGGTTGAAAGATTGTGCAATACTGACTTTGATGCACATTCCTAAGAAGATGATGAGTAGTGATTTTTGCATTGTCAGATATTTGCTCTTTTCTATAGACTATGATGTTTGGTGTTCAATCTCAGAAAAATCGTTGTACAAAAGTAAACATTTCTTTCCAATCTTTGTCAGTGATAAGCATAAAAAAACGAGGATGTGCTTTGTGGTGCATACATCCTCGTGTGTGTTCTTTCTCGTGTGAAGGCTTATTGCTTAATCATCTTCTTGCCATTTCTGATGTAGAAGCCAGCAGGTAAACTTTCTATCGAAGTACCTACATACTGTCCTTGCAGGTTGTAGATGCGGGTATCAGTGCTGTTGTGATCTTGCTCAACGCCATTGATACCAGTCTCCTTTGACAATCTTCCAAACGCTTTGATTTCTTTGAGTGCCAACGAGGTGGCGCCCTTCATCTGTGCTTCGGTAAATTCAAAGCGGATATATGGTTGGTGAATAGGATTCTTTAGGCGAATAGTACTCTTGTTATAATAAGGTATACGTACCTTTTCAAACGCTGTCCAGTCCTTTCCGTTGTCACTCACCCAAATGGTTACCTTGCCTGCATTGTAGTTTCGCGATTGCTTTTTGTTGCCTATGATGGCTTGAACAAGGCATAATGTCTCGATACATCTTCCAGATGAGCTGTTCTGCACATCAATGGTATGTGGATAAGGCACACCGTCTTTACTCCGCCACTGTGAGTATTCATTCCCATCTACAGCGTTGCTTGCTTTTTGCTTTGCGTTGCTATTCTCATCTGAACAGCTCTTGAAGGTGAGCTGTACAGGCTGCTCAAGACTGGCATCGCTAGCTTTCGTTCCGTAAAAATCAACCGTATTCAGCGTCATGAGGTTTCCTTGCCATGCGTTTTCGTTGAAGGTTAGGCGCATATAGCGTTTTGTCACTGGCTTCATGAGGTTGATGGCAGGACTTTGCATATCTAAGAAATGATGGTTGTTGTCAAGCATTTCCCACTGATTCATATCATCACTTTGCTCAACGGTTACGCTGACAGCCCTGTATCGGCTTTCTCGTTTGTTCATTATCTTCAAGGCGTGAATGACGTCAAGGCTTGCCCTGTCGATGGTGAAGCTATGAGGAAATCCCTTTTCGCCACCAGAATATTGACTATGCCAAAATGTGCTTTCATCAGCATCGAGCGCCAGTTCTGCAAATCCGTTGCCGTATTGTTCGCTCTGTGTCTCTTCATCACTCACCTTTACAATGCGGTATGAAGACCTATCCAACGAAGTGTAACCGTTGATCTTTTCCCCTTCGGCAGGTGAGAAGTCAATGGCAAACACGCCTCGTGACGATACCCAGGCATCTCCACCAGGACCAAAATTGTTGCGAGTGGCATTACATCCACGTCCAGACTGGTCAGGAATGTTAGTCCCGTCCTCAATGGTATTGAATTGATAGTAGCACTTTAACTGGTTGTCGCTAACGGCTTTGGTTAGCTCTGTACCACTCAGAGGAGCAATGCAGTAACGGCATAGGTCGGTTTGACTGAGTGTTTTTCCCCAAACCCTGAACTCATCAAAGATGCCGTCGGCTTGTGCTTCGCCTCCTACTCGTACCTTTACAATGTTGTCTGTGTTGTTGCTATTGGAGAGAGTGAACGACTTGAACAAGGTTCCGTCACGATACAATCTCACCGTAGTTCTATCCGCAGTGATGGCGTAGTGGTGCCATTGTCCGGAAATGATGAAATCATCGTTGATTTGGAAAGTCTGGTCGCCCACCTTCAATGTCGCACCTCCCTTGGGTTGTGCTATTAGGCTTGCCACCTCCGAGCCATTGGTACTCAGTGCATAGACGCCATTCGATGCCGATGAGGCAAATGTTGGCTTCAGCCAATAATCAATAGTCCAATCGGTATTGATATTGTACAACTGACCTGTAGTCATCGTTTTGTATGACTTGTTGCCGACTATCGAGAAATTCAAGCCACGTTGTGCGTCTGCATTACATACAATGACAGCTTGATCCTTTACCAACTTGTCGCTCCCCTGCGCATTTCCAACGGTGTAATACAATTTGTACACGCCTGCTCGTTCTGGCTTGAAGCGATATGGATTGCCTGTTCCATTGTACACCTGATTATGACTTACTAATGACCAGTAGAACTCTGTTGGCTCATATTTGGAGGCGTCTGTCAGCGTCACCTCTTCGTTTTTCAGTACTACTTGGTCATCTTTATTTGTCTTATAACCAGCCTTGGGAGCCGAAGCAGCCACGTTGAGGTGTTTTTCCTGCGTGTACTTCTTGCCTTCGGCAGATGTTACGGTAAGGGTAACTGTATGTGTGCCGGCCTTCATGAACACGGCAGAAATGTTGCGATGGTCAGAGGTTTTTATGTCGGCTCCATCTAATTGCCAAGCGTAGGTACAACCCGACACTTCGTTCTTTGCCAAGAATGATACTCGTTCGGACGCCTTTACTGTCTCGTTGGTTATCGTAAAGTCAGCCGAAGGTTCTATGGCTTTGACATTGACTTGGTGGGTTGTCTGCTGCGTTTGCCCATTGATGTCGGTTGTTGTCAGTGTAACGGTTTGGTTACCTGTTGCATTGAATTTGAAACTTGCATCGTGTGCCGTGGTTTGTGCAGGTGTTGCACCTGTGGCAGTCCATGTTCTCTTCATGACACCTACCGATGTCGTAGCCGATAATGTAACCACATCGCCCTTGTTTACCTGTGTTGGTCCTTGAAAGGTAGCAGAGGGTAAGGCTTGTTTACGAATGGTCTCATTGTTTGCTTGTGCTGTGTTGTGTGCGCCATTGGATAAGAATTTGGCATGGTTGCCGTGGGCTGCATCAACCAAGAGTGTGCGTCCATTCTTTTTGATGGTGTTCATTTTGAAATAAGCTAACAATCCCTTCTCACTTCCTGGATTGGCAATAGGAGTTTGGTAGTTGTCTTTTATCTCTTGTGCAGTACGAGCTACTTCCCATATTCGCAGGTCGTCAATGCATCCATGCAATCCATCGTTATTGGTTGCCCCAAAAAGAAGTCCATCCGATATGGCAGGCATGCCACTGTGGAACTGTGAACTGAATTGCCCCTTGCGTTCGCCATTGGCATACAGTGTCATGGTGTTACCATCAATTACCAATGCGATGTGTGCCCATTTGTTGGTCTGTAAAATGGGTTCAGAGTCGCTTCGGTTGCCATTTTGCGTGTTCCAGCCAAAAGTAAGTGTACGGTTGTTGTTGGCATGTAGCCAGAATGTACCCCATCCGGCACCAACTTTTTGGTTCCAGTCGTACACGGATGAAGGCTTGAGCCAATACTCTATCGTAAATTTTTGGTGGGGCTTGGATGTTACGTTAGGCACAATGAACCCACCGCTGCTTTTGAATTGCTGAACATCGTTGTCGTAAACGGCATCTGCATTTTGTGGCAATGCAGCTGAGTTGGATGCGGCGCTTAGCTTTTGCTTGCCATTTATCTTGTACGAAGCCTTGACATAGAAAGAGCCGTCTGTTGATGTTGGCGCATAATGGGTGGATGTTGTCTCGGTGATTTTATTTCCGTTTTGGTAAACAATATATGTCTCAGGCTTGGATAATCCGTTTATTGGTTCAGCCCATGCAAGCTGTTTGTTGTCATCGAATGCTAAGTTGTAGGGCGCATTAACCGATTCTTGCGTCACTACACCCGACACACAAGTGGTCTGTCCACCGTTCTTAATAGGAACGTCTTCATTGCATATAGGCATTTCCACACCCTTTTCGTTCATAGCATAATCGATGATGCTTACCGATTTCACACTTCCTTTACCTGTTGCGGTACCCTTACTGTTGATGGTGAGGAAATATTTTACGGGGCGTGAAAAGTCTATTCCTTCACAAAGGTCGGTCAAGTCTACACCAAACTCCATTGGCTCGTGGTGCATTTTGCCATCCGCCCATCGTCCAAGTAGCGGTGTTTCGGCATCAGCAGGGTCTTTATCCCCATCGCCAGTATAGTTGATATACCTAAACACAGACTCTTTTTGTGGTTTTGTAGCCGTGGGGTCTTGACTTACGCCAACCTTCACACTGATTTCCGACCGCTTGCTGTATTGCATGGTTACTTTCATAGTTTGTTGCGGCACATAGTTCTGGCGGAGGTAGTACACCTCTGGCCACCAGCCGCCACCCGTATATACCTCTACTTTTGAGCCGTCATCATTGGTCAAGATGTGTTTGTCCGTCTTGCTGTTGGTTACTCCTCCTGCCATGGGGTAGGGTACGTAGCACAACCCTTTATCTGCCCAATCGCCCCATGAGTTAGCAAAAATCCATGCGCCTCGCTCGTCTTGACCTAAGCGATTCTTTTCCTCGCCATATACGCCATTCTTGTCTAAGTCGAACACCACACGGTCGTCGTAGCCCACTAAGGTAATGGCGTGGTCAGCAGTGTCAAACCTCCACCTCTCAATGTAATGCTTACCAACGACGCCTGCCTTTCTGTTGGCGTCCACATCGGCTACCGTTTGCATGACGCAGCCCGATATACCACAGCCCAAACCAGCAATGCCACCTACAATATGGGTACCATTTTCATCGGTAATGGTAGGCCATGAGGGGTCGCCATTATGGTTGAATAGCCAACGTTTGATAGCTTCCATTCCCTCAGGGGTGTTCGATCCTTTAGGAAAGTTAGCCGTTCCTGTGATGCGGTTGAACATGGCGTTGTGCCAACTGTCATAGCCTTGCATCCATCCAGCGTCATTAGAATCAACTTCGTATGCTCCGTAGATGCTGCTGATGTCCCAACCTCCGTACACATCGCCAGTAGGATAGCCTATATACTGTGCCATGTGGTCTTTGCTAAGTCCGTTGTACGAAAACGGATACTCAAAATGTGGTGGCAATCGATGTTCAATCTTCGATGCGTCAGAGAGCCTAAAAGCATTCCATTCGTATGTCATCATGTAGCCAATACGTGATGATGCACCACACGACCCACCTGTTTGTCCGAAGATAGGTGGGAACCATTTGGCATTGGCATTGTTGACATAAACGGGCAGCGGGGTGCTCGTTGCTCGGGTGTGCATGTCTGCTTTGCCTGCTTTTCCACTGATGTTACGCATCAGCGAAGGGTCTGGGGCGTAAGTAGGTGAATAATCCTTGTATTTGCTCTTGTCCACTTTCTCAAACTGTTGTGCTGAAGTGCCAAGGGCAGTAGATAAAAATGCAAGTAGTAAAAGTTGAAACTTCATGAATATTGTTCTTATGATAATGATGGTTAGTAATTTCCTACATTCTTATATGATAATAGGTTTGTTCAATTATTTTTATAAGGTATTGCAAAAATACACCTTTTTCTTCAAATAAATGATATTATGTTCAAATACTATTACCTTTTTGATATGAAAATTGAGCGTAACATCGATATTTGAATCAAATGTCATTATGTGGGTGTACGCATGAGACTATCCTGTTTCAAAATATAGTTTGGGTAATAGTTTTCGGGCGATTTACATTAGTGGTATTTTGGATGTTTGGACTAAGATATTGATATTTTGCAGGTTATTAGTAAAAGATTGTTTGCCTGTGATACCTTTTTATATGGTATAGGCGATGTAGAAAATAAAAACAAAAACCGCATCTTCATGATGTTGAGATGCGGCTTTTGTGAAAATATCCTACCGAAAGAGGCATTTGCCTTTGATGATGAGCTATATTTAGGCTGGTTCTATAAATTACCACCGCACATAGTCATCAAATGTTTATGAAATACGTTTTGTTATCTTTTGGCTTCTTTTTGGTTCAAAATGTAAGTTCGTTCAGTCGTGTAGCTCGCTACACTCCTTCATTCTCTTGCATTTTGACCTCAAAAATAAGCTCAAAATCTAACAAAGCTAATTTATAGAACCAGCCTTTATAGGTGCGCCAACTCGATAACTTTGTCGACTGCCGCGCTGATGCCGTCTACATCTTTGCCGCCAGCCGATGCAAAATGAGGTTGTCCGCCACCGCCTCCCTGAATGAGTTTGGCTGCCTCACGAACCATTTGACCAGCGTTCAAGCCATGATCTTTCACCATATCGTCACTTAACATGACACTCAATAGCGGCTTTTGATGTGCTGTAGAACCGATGACGCAAAGCAAATGCGACGGTATGGCCTCACGAATCTTGAACACCAAGTCCTTGGCAGCGTTGCCATCGATAGGTAATACCGCCTTGATAACGGTAACGCCATTGATAGTCTCAGCACGTCTGATGAGTTCGTCTTTGGTTCTTTGCACCGCTTGTGCTTGGAACTGTTCTATCTCCTTGCGCATGGTGTCGTGTTCGTCCATGTACTTTACGATGACTCCTTTCAAGTCCTTGGCATTATTGAACAAGCTGCGGATGGCCTTCACCGTGTCTTCTATGGCATACATTGCTTCTTCGCACTTGCGACCAGTAATGGCTTCGAAGCGACGAACACCAGCAGCTACCGAACTTTCGGATAGGATTTTGAACAGTCCGATGCGTCCCGTACTCTTGGCGTGAATGCCTCCGCAGAACTCACATGATGGTCCGAAGCGCACTACTCGTACCTTGTCGCCATATTTTTCACCAAACAATGCAACGGCTCCCATTTCTTTTGCCTCTTCTATTGGTGTGTCACGATGTTCGTCCAAGGGGATGTCTTGACGTATAAGGTCGTTCACCAACCGTTCTACCTGTCTGATTTCCTCGTCGGTTACCTTTTGGAAATGCGAGAAATCGAAGCGCAACGTGTCGGGCGATACATACGATCCCTTTTGCTCCACATGGTCGCCAAGCACCTGTTTGAGTGCATAATCCAGCAGGTGAGTGGCTGTATGGTTTGCAGCACAGGCGTCACGTTTGTCAGTATCCACGCAAGCCATGAAGTCTGCCTCGGGATGTTGTGGCAGTTGCTTAATGATGTGAATGCTTTGGTTGTTCTCACGTTTGGTGTCTATCACGTCCACCGTCTCGTGCTCACTCACCAAGACACCTTGGTCGCCTACCTGTCCTCCCATTTCTCCATAGAAGGGTGTGAAGTCTAAGATGACCTCGTAAAAACTGTTTTTTTTCTGGGTTACCTTGCGATACTTCAAGATGTGGCATTCGTATTCGGTATAGTCGTAGCCCACAAACTGCTGTTCGCCTTGTCTTATTTCTACCCAGTCGCTGTTTTCCACTTGTGCGGCATTGCGGGCGCGGTCTTTCTGTTTCTGCATTTCCGCATGGAACTGTTGCTCGTCAACGCTGAATCCGTGCTCTCTACATATCAGTTCCGTGAGGTCGAGCGGAAAGCCATAGGTGTCGAAAAGGCGGAAGGCTTGTTCGCCGTCGATTTGCGACTTGCCTGCTTTCTTCAGCTCATCCATGGCGTTGCTCAACAGGTTGATACCCTTTTCGAGTGTTCGCAAGAACGAGTCTTCCTCTTCTTTCATCACCTTGCCAATCAACTCACGTTGGGCAACGAGTTCAGGATATGCTCCTCCCATTTCGTCTACGAGTACTGGGAGTAATTTATATACAAAGGCTTCGCGCTGCCCCAAGAACGTGTAAGCATAGCGAACGGCACGTCGGAGGATGCGACGAATGACGTAACCCGCCTTGGCATTGCTGGGCAGTTGCCCATCAGCGATGGAGAAAGCTACGGCTCTAAGGTGGTCAGCCACTACACGCATCGCCACATCTACATCTTCTTGCTCGCCATATTTCTTGCCCGATAGGCGTTCCATCTCATGGATGAATGGTTGAAAGATGTCGGTGTCGTAGTTAGAATTCTTTCCTTGCAGCATTCTGACTAATCGCTCGAATCCCATTCCGGTATCAATAACGTTCATGGAGAGTGGCTCCAAAGAACCATCGGCCTTGCGATTGAACTGCATGAATACGATGTTCCAAATCTCAATGACCTGTGGGTGATCCTTGTTCACCAATTCCCGTCCGGGTAGTTGTGCTTTCTCTTCGTCCGAACGCGAGTCTACGTGTATCTCCGAACAAGGGCCGCAAGGACCCGTATCTCCCATTTCCCAAAAGTTGTCGTGCTTGTTGCCATTGATGATATGGTCGGCTGGCAGGTGCTTGCGCCAATACTTCTCTGCCTCGCTGTCATGTGGGATGTTTTCTTCGGGTGAGCCTTCAAACACCGTCACATACAAATCTTTTGGATCCAAGTGCAGTACGTCCACCAAATATTCCCACGCATAATCAATGGCACCTTCCTTAAAATAGTCGCCAAAACTCCAGTTGCCGAGCATTTCGAACATCGTGTGGTGGTAAGTGTCTCGTCCCACTTCCTCAAGGTCGTTGTGCTTTCCACTCACGCGGAGGCACTTTTGCGAGTCAGCTCTGCGGCGTGGCTCTGGTTGTTTGTTGCCCAGGATGATATCCTTCCATTGGTTCATGCCTGCATTGGTAAACATCAGGGTGGGGTCGTCTTTGATAACCATGGGTGCCGAAGCCACGATGGTGTGTCCTTTCGACTCAAAGAATTTCTTGAACGATTCACGTATCTCGTTTGCTGTCATCATTGTCATTTATATTTTTGTTCGTGCAATGTGTAAATGTTTCACTTCTTTATTAAGGAGCAAAATTATAAAAAAAAGCAGGAAGCACCAAAATTATCTGTTGAAATTGGTACGAGGCGCTTTGGATAAAAGCAATGAAGAGATTAAGGGATTTTCAAGTATCTATTTGGGGAAATTGATTACACAGTAGGGTGGAAAAGGGTATGTTTTGTCCTAAAAAATGACAAAAAAGAGGGTTATAGAAATTCTCAAAATAGAGAAACACAGAGGGGTTGAAGTCATGATTTCATGCCTTGAAAGTACACATTGCATGCTTCGCTGGGATTGGAGCATTGAGATAATGCCGTTATTAGCATGCTTTAGCATCGCTATTTGCATGACTTAATGGCATTGGAAACAGTAGATAACGCCACAAAATGAATGCTTTTGGGCTTGAAGCATTGGTGTAATCCCTGTTTTTATTTGTTGGATTTTGTTAATGTGTTGATTCATAGGTTATTATGAAAGTTCTCCATTTTTGGCGTATTTTCGCCCGCAGTGCATGTTGTTTGTAAATATTGCCAGCATTTTGGTGCTGTTGTCAATAAAAATGACAATGCACAGCAGGAGATTGAGCGGCACAATTTTCCCATTCCTTTTGCTCTTTCAGAGCGCTAAATAGAAGTTCAACCGTACCCAGAGCGTTGCTCTGGGCTATATACCTTTTGGGCTTTCAGCCCGTCTTTGCTGTGTGCCAATTCTCCATAGTAAATGGTGATGAATTCAATGTTATTGCGCAGCAACCCCGATAACGGGGAAATTGGGGGACGAAATTCCAAAACGTCCATAGCCATAGATATTGTGCAGCATCCGATGTGTCGTGCAATGGCGGGGCGAAGTTCGAAAAAAAATAAAGTTCTCTTTCAAGGTGGAGAGGAGAATTCATAATCAAGTGTGGTACGGAATGTGATTGAACAAGTTCCTTTCCTCATCCTATTCGTATTAAGCCCGCATTGCCGCTAAAACCTTTTGAAAGATGCAAGTCACGGAACTGCTGCTGTGATGAAACGGAAGTAACATTTCTCATCATCGCAACGGAATGGCACGGAACGACACGGACGTGTCGTATAATCTCGAAAAATTCTGTAGCGGCATGCAGTGCATCCAATGAATAAAGGCAATAGCGTGTATTGCAGCAGTCATGGTTACGGGCAGTGGCGGGGCGAAGCCCCAATAGGATTATAGCCAGGGCATTCGCCCTGGGTAAAAGGTTATCAATTCATTGGCGCGCTGTAAGCGCAACAGGAGGCAGTGAGGCATTGTTTTTATCTTTCCTTTTGCTCTTTCAGAGCGCTAAATAGAAGTTCAACCGTACCCAGAGCGTTGCTCTGGGCTATATTCCTTTTGGGCTTTCAGCCCGTCTTTGCTGAAATGCAACAGTGCAAATTCTGGTAACATCTTCCCAAAGTTGTTGTTACAGGATATACGCTTGTTGGGCTGTCTGCCCGTTTTTGCTGTGTGCCAATTCTCCATAGCAAATTGTTATGAATTAGTTTTTATTGTGCAGCATCCGATGTTACGGGCAGTGGCGGGGCGAAGCCCCAATAGGATTATAGCCCAGGGCAATCGCCCTGGGGGTACGATTATTAGCTTATTAGCGCGCTGTAAGCGCAACAGGAGGTAGTGAGTCATTGTTTTTATCTTTCCTTTTGCTCTTTCAGAGCGCCAGGTAGATCGTCAACTTGTACCCAGAGCGTTGCTCTGGGCTATATTCCTTTTGGGCTTTCAGCCCGGTTTTGCGGCAATGCAAATAGCACAATTGCTGGAGATATTTTCCAAAAGGTATTGCCATGAGATATATCCTTGCTTGGCTTTCAGCCCGTTTTTGCTAAGAAGTAAACCACATCCACTGTTGACACCTCTCTCAGAGCGTTGCTCTGGGCTATGCGCCTTTTAGTCTTTCAGTCTGTTTTTGATGTGTGCAAACAGCGCAATTGCTGCGACTTGCCTCAATGATGCTTCACTGGGATAACAATGGGTGGACTTATGCAGAGAGAGAAAGAATGAATGAAATGTGACAGGAGGGTGTAGCATATTCGGCAAACGTATGTTTCCGATAAAGAAAAAGTGCTTTCTTTATTTTGCTGACGTATAATTCGAAAATTTTATCTACATTTGCAAAAAGATATATCGCCATGGCACTGAATGCAAACAAGAATGTAAAACTCTATTATTCTATCAAGGAAGTTGCCCAAATGTTTGGTATCAACGAAAGTACTTTGAGATATTGGGAGACGGAGTTTCCTAATTTACGTCCAAAGACGGTGGGTTCTAACAAGGTACGACAGTATACCGATGCCAATGTTGAGGACATTCGGATTATTTATAACCTTGTCAAGGTCAGAGGGTTTAAGCTGTCCGCTGCTCGTAAGATGTTGAGTTCTAACCGCAAGGGGGTAGAAACGAGTTCTGAAATTTTGGATACGCTGCTTTCTGTTAGAGATGAATTACAGGAACTGCGTAAGCAGCTGGACGTAATAGTGTGAGGAGACGCTTCTTCTCGTTCACTCGTTCACTAAGCGTTTAGGGCAGTTCTGTCTATTACCACCGTAAAGTTTTTTTTCTGTTGGTCGATTTATGTTTTGTCATCTTGTGGTCTCTTTTTGGTTCAATCTGCTTGTTCGTTCAGTCGTATAGCTCGCTATACTCCTTTCTCTCATAAACAAATTGACCACAAAAACAGCCTCGAAATCTGACAATGCTAATTGATAGACTCGCCCTTTACATAATTTGTTGTAGTTCTTGTAACCCTTCTACTTTTTTCAATCCATTGATAACATTTTTTACTTCCTGACGGTCGTGAACTTTTATCTCAATGACTCCTGTGAAAATGTTTTCATGACTGGAGAGTGTAATCTTGTGCATATTGACATTCATCTCGTCCGAAATGACATCCACCACATCGTGTAGCATGCCTTTTCGGTCGATGCCCTTGATTTCTATCGTGGCATCGAAGAACCTTGTTTTGAGCATATCCCACTTCGCATCCAACAGTCTGTTGCCATAACTCGACTTTAGTTTGCTGGCAACGGGACAGTTGCGCTTGTGTATTTCCACATGGTTTTGATTGTCAATGTAGCCAAGGATGTCGTCACCGGGTATGGGATGACAGCAATTAGGGAAGATGAGCGAATCGATGTTGCTATCGTTAATAATGATAGGCTTTTTCTTATTGTAGGAATCTTCGATGGTTAAAGGCTCAACCGTTTGCTGCTCTTCGCCTTTTTTATCGTGTCCAATGAAAGGAATATACTTGAGCCACTTGCTCGGTGTTCCACCCTTCTTTTTGTTTTGCAGCTCATCAAGATCTTTTTCGGTTAGGATAATCGATTTGTTACCAATGCATAAGAAGAGACTTTCGTGTTTTTTGAGATGATGAAATTCGCACAGTTTGTTGAGTACACCCATGGTCATCTCCATGTCGTTTCGTTCCAACCAAGCCCGAAGGATAACCTCTCCCTCTTTTTGTTTCTCGCGATTATCGCGCCTGAGCATGGCTTGAATCTTTCCCTTTGCTTTGGCTGTTGTGGCAAAATTGAGCCATGAGGGTTGTACACGTTGCGACTTACTGGTAAGAATCTCTACTTGGTCTCCACTTTGGAGCTTGTGACTTAGCGGAACCAACTTATGATTGACTTTGGCGCCAATGCAATGACTGCCGAGGAGAGTATGGATTTGGAAGGCAAAGTCGAGTGCAGTACAGCCTGCTGGCATGGTCTTGATTTCGCCTTTAGGGGTGAATACAAAAATTTCAGAGGCGAAGAGATTCAGCTTAATTGTATCCAAAAAATCCATTGCGTCAGGTTGCGGATCGTCTAAAATCTCTTTGATAGTTCGCAACCACTCATTGAGTTCGCCCTCATCTTCTGTGTATTCGCCATTTTCCTTATATTTCCAGTGAGCCGCAAATCCTTGTTCTGCCACCTCGTTCATACGGTCACTTCGGATTTGAACCTCAATCCACCGTCCCTGTTTGCTCATCAAGGTAACGTGCAGTGCTTGATATCCGTTGGCTTTGGGATGGTTGAGCCAGTCGCGAAGACGGTCGGGATGTGACTTATAGATGCGACTGATAGCCACATATATTTTGAAACATTCATTAATTTCGTCTTCTCTGACCTGCGGTGTGAAGATAATACGAACCGCCAAGATGTCATAGATTTCGTCAAAAGTAATGTGCTTGGTTTGCATCTTATTCCATATCGAATAAGGACTTTTGACGCGAGCCTTTATTTCATAATCGACACCCATGGCGTCGAGTGTCTCTCGAATCGGACCTGTAAACTGTTCGAAAAGGCGTTCTCGCTGTTCTTTCGTAAATGAAAGTTTGTTGGTAATGTCCTGATATTCTTCGGGATGTTCGAATTTGAAACTAAGATTTTCAAGTTCGGTTTTAATCTTGTTCAAACCTAACCTGTTTGCCAATGGCGCATAAATATAGAGTGTTTCTCCAGCAATCTTGTATTGTTTATTAGCGGGTTGCGACTGTAAGGTGCGCATGTTGTGCAGACGGTCGCATATCTTGATAAGTATGACACGAATATCATCACTCATCGTAAGGAGTAGCTTCTTGAAGTTTTCCGCTTGGGCAGATGCTCTATCACCAAAAATGCCACCGCTAATCTTCGTGAGTCCATCGACAATTTGGGCGATTTTGTGACCAAAGATATTTTCAATGTCTTCTACCGTATAATCTGTGTCTTCCACCACATCGTGCAAAAGGGCAGAACTGATACTGGTAGACCCTAAGCCCATCTCCTCGCAGGCTATTTGTGCAACTGCAATAGGGTGGAGGATATAAGGCTCACCTGAAAGACGCCGTACTCCTTTATGCGCTTGACGCGCAAAATTGTAAGCTTTGGTAATGATATCCACCTTTTTTCTGTGGCGTGAAGCTAAGTAGGTATCTAACAGGTGTTGGAATGCGTCTTGAATGATTTTATCTTCATCGACCTGCTTTTGCGTATCTTTCATATCTTGCTCATCCATAATCGTCTTCTTACAAAAACAATGATTATTTAACTCTGATCTTCTTTCCCTTGCGAATATTAGACCCCTTGATGCCGTTCAATTTCTTTAATTTCTTGACGGTTGTATTATTGCGTGCTGCTATTTCGGAAAGCGTATCTCCACTTCTAACGGTAACAGTCTTTTTAGTGGAGCGCCGCTGGCGGTGCTTTCTGCTCTTGCTACGTTTTGACGAATAGGTTTTACGTGTGGAGTTGATATTCGCTCTACTGCCCGTGAAGGCAGGTATATCTTCATTGACTTTCACCTCAGTGCGCTTGGAAAGTAGCATGTCAGCTTGGTGTGCATAGATGGAATCCTGCTGATCAATAAAGGCATTAATCATCGGAACGGGCAATCTGAGCGTAGAAGGTTTGGTGTAGCCAATGACAATATCACGACGGTACTGTGGATTGAGGGACTTGATGAGTTCTTTGTCCATCTTGAGTACATCGGCAATTTGCTGAAAATGTACATCTTTGCTCACCACGATAGTATCTGTCTTCGCAGGCAAATCGGTCGTCATTGGACAGATATTGTGCTCGCAATAATAGTTCATTACATAATTGGCAGCAATGAACGCTGGCACGTACCCACGCGTTTCGCGCGGCAAATAGGGATATATTTTCCAATAATCCTTGCTTCCACCTGCTCTGTGAATAGCTTGTGTGAGTTTGTCGGGACCACAATTGTAAGCGGCAATGACCAAATTCCAATCGCCAAAGATGCGATATAAGTCTTTTAGGTAATTGGCAGCAGCGTACGATGACTTGATAGGATCGCAACGCTCATCTAATAGTGAGTTCACTTCCAGTCCGTAGTTCTTAGCAGTAGCCAACATGAATTGCCACAAGCCAGTAGCTCCTACTCGTGAGACGGCTAAGGGATTCAACCCCGACTCAATGACAGGAAGATATTTTAATTCTAAAGGTAAGCTGTATGTCTCTAAGGCTTGTTCAAAGATAGGCATGTAGAAATTGGAAGCCCCGAGCATGATACTTACCGAATTTCGCAGTTGGTTGGTATATCGGTCAATGAACTTTTGGACAACGTCATTGTAAGCCATTTCCATAATCGTAGGAAGGCGGCGTAAGCGTTGTTTGTAAACATCAGGCTCGTAAGTTCTGTTGACATTCGGTAAGTTACAATCAGCGTCTTTCCTTAGATAGGTTTTGGTGTTGTACAAATGAAGCAGACTGTCAATCTCAGACGTCAGAGCCTCAGGAAGGTCAATAGTTTCGTTTTCTCCTTTTTCGTTGGTTACTATGATTTCTGTCTTGTCATCTACTACCTGTGCATGTAGAGAGGTTGAGAAGACAGCAAGCATAGTTGCAATGTATAAACAAGTTTTTTTCATTATTGAAATATTTTCTGTATAAAATAGTTCTGTCCGAACATTAAAATGTAAATCGGCATTGTATACCAAATCCTTCAGGTAGTAGCTGTCGGTGAATGGCATCCTTTTGCATGATGGTGGGTTCGATTCTTAAACTTAAATCATCAGAGATGTCGAATTCGGACAATGATGCATCTACATAGGCATCAATCACGGACAGCGCATAAACCCCAATGATAGAGAAAACACTCAAGTCACGCCATCTTCGGTAGCGGTCTTTGCGCTTGCGGAACAATTCTTTATATCGTTCTATATTTGATTCATTGATTTGGTTACCCAAATGTAGAAACTGTTTGTAGCTTTCTGAATGAGGGTCATTATCCATCAGGTCGATATATGCTTGTGAATAATCATGGTACATTTGGTTGTTCCAACGCAAAGCATACATACATCCAACGAATCCACCATATACAATCGGCAATTTCCAGTATTTACGGTTGTATATTTGTCCTGCTCCGGGTAGAACGATAGCCAGCCACATCGCCCTTTTTGCGTCTGGACGCCACTTGTTCCAGTCTCGCTGAACCTTTTTACTTACTTTCCCATTGTCCTTGAAAATCAATGTGTCTTGAGGAGAAAGCGTAGCTTCAGCAGGAATGATTTTAGTGTCAACGTCGCCTAAGATGATGCGAGGAACGCTGTCAGGGATACTGTCATTGGTCGGTACTTGCGCTCTTACGCTGGTAACGGAAAGCAACAGTATGAGTAGGCAACAATACTGGATGACGCAGAAAGTATGTTCGGTGGATATTTTCACAATCGACGGTTAATCTTTCAGATGATCAAAGATATTCATCAGTCTTTCTAATTCTGCTGCGTTGGCGAACGGGATGCTTATTTTCCCCTTGCCATTGGCAGAACAAGTTAATTGAACTTTGGTATCCAAGAAAGAGGACAAACGCTTTTTCAGCATGTCATATTCTTCTGGCATGCTCTTTTTTGTGTTCATCTTCTTTTTAGCTGTTTGCAAATCCTCTCCATTTTTGAGTTGTTGAGCTAACTCTTCTACTTTCCTCACCGAGTAGGCATTCTTTACCACTTCTTTGAAAAGTTTGATTTGTTGAGAAGGACTGTCTATTGCCAATAAAGCCCTGGCGTGTCCCATGTCTATTTCTTTCTTCTGCAAAGCCATTTGGACTTGTGCAGGAAGTTTGAGCAGACGTAAGTAATTTGTAATGGCAGTGCGACTTTTCCCTACGTGCTTGGACACTTTCTCTTGCGTCATGCCACTCTTTTCCATGAGTTTTTCGTAAGCCAGTGCAATTTCAATGGCATTGAGGTCTTCGCGCTGGATATTCTCAACCAACGCCATCTCCATGACTGTTTCGTCGTCTATCGTTCGAATATACGCAGGTATAGCCTCCAAACCAACTATTTGTGAGGCACGCCAACGACGCTCGCCAGCTACAATTTGGTATTTGTCAGTAGCGACTTGGCGTAGGGTGATGGGTTGAATGATACCAATTTCTCGAATACTTGATGCCAATTCTTCCAATGCCTCTTGGTCAAATTCGCGACGAGGCTGATTGGGATTTGCTTCAATTTGTTCTATTGGAATTTCATTAATAGTTGAACTACCTTGCGTCTGGATGTCATCTGTGGAAATGAGTGCATCAAGTCCGCGCCCTAAAGCACTACCTTTTCCCGACTGGCTGAATTTCTTGCGTACTGCCATGAATATCTATTGTTTATATGCTGATGTTGAATTATCTTAGTGGAGGAGTCTCTTTGTTATTGAGGAAGCTCCATTTCATTCGTTTGGTGCAACTCGCCTTTTTTGAATGTTAGCCCCTTCTTTATTTTGAATTAAACGTTCTTGCTGATAATTTCCTTCGCCAATGCCAAGTGGTTTTTAGCACCTGAAGACCCTGCATCGTATAAGATGACAGGCAATCCATGGCTTGGACTCTCACTGAGCTTTACATTTCGTTGAATCACCGTCTTGAAAACTAATTCTTGGAAGTGGCGTTTCACCTCGTCATAAATTTGGTTGGCTAACCTCAACCGACTATCGTACATGGTGAGTAAGAATCCTTCAATTTCTAATTTGGTATTGAGTTTACTCTTGATAATCTTAATCGTGTTGAGCAACTTGCTAATTCCTTCCAATGCAAAATATTCGCATTGCACAGGAATTATTACCGAATCGGCAGCTGTGAGGGCATTCACGGTGATAAGACCTAATGAGGGACTACAGTCAATTAAGATGAAATCGTATTCTTTTCGGATGGGTTCTAAGATTTGTTTGATAATTTTTTCACGATTATCAAGGTTGAGCATCTCTATTTCGGCACCCACTAAATCAATGTGGCTCGGAATGATATCTAAGCCATCAATATCTGTGGTATAGATGGCATCACGTACATCAGCCTTGTTAATAATGCATTCGTAGATTGAGCAGTCCACCTCTTTGAGGTCTACTCCTAAACCACTGGATGCATTGGCTTGAGGGTCAGCATCGACAATCAATACAGACTTTTCAAGTGTGGCTAATGAAGCTCCTAAGTTGATAGTTGTGGTTGTCTTACCAACCCCTCCTTTTTGATTTGCTAATGCTATAATTTTTCCCATATCTATGAATCCTTCTTAAGACAATATTGATTTGCAAAGTTACATATTTTGGTTGAGAAAGCCACCTTTTAAACCTTTTTTCGTACTTTTGTAGGTAAATCAGTAAAAACCTATTGATTAGGCAATGCTCACGTACTTTCTATGTTAAGGAAACTTACGAAGCTGTTTGCGATGTTTTATAAAAGATAAAAAAAGATGCTAAACGAAACTCCTCTCATTTTAATTTCTAATGACGACGGTTATCATTCTCCTGGGATTCGTGCTTTGGTAGACATGGTTTCCGACTTGGCAGATGTCATTGTCTGCGCACCAGAGCATGCGCGGTCTGGATTCTCTTGTGCTTTCTCTTCGGTTGAATATCTGCGTTTGAAGCGTAGAAATAATATTGGAACCGCCCCAGTATGGTCTTGTAGCGGTACACCTGTCGACTGCATCAAATTAGCGATGAGTGAGTTATGCACTGATAGGAAGCCTTCTCTTATTTTAGGCGGCATCAATCATGGAGATAATTCCACGGTGAATACCCATTATTCGGGTACAATGGGTGTGGCAATGGAAGGATGTTTGAAGTACATTCCCTCTATAGCGTTCTCCAGTTGTTATTACAATGAAGACGCAAATCTTGAGCCTTTGCGACCTTATGTGGTACAATTAGTAAAAAAAGTGCTTGCCGAAGGGCTGCCAAAGGGTGTTTGCTTGAATGTTAACTTCCCTGCAAAAGAATCTTTTCAAGGCTTAAAGGTGTGCCGTATGACTTATGGAAGATGGGTGGATGAAATTGTCACCGCACATCATCCTCGTGCCTACGATTACTATTGGGTAGTGGGAAGGTATCAAAATGATGAACCAGAAAATGCCGATACCGACCAATGGGCGCTCAATCATGGCTATGTTGCCGTTACACCCATCACCATGGATGTGACTGCTTATGAGTTTTTGTCTAAAATAAAACATTGGGAAGTCGAGTAATCCGTGCCTCTTGTTTGTCTAAAAAGCAGAAGATAGGAGGCGTTCAAATAAAGTGTAGTTTATGCGGTATTATTTAATAGTAGGAGAAGCCAGTGGTGATTTGCATGCTTCGCATTTGATGATGTCTTTAAGAAAAGAAGACCCAGCTGCAGAATTTCGTTTCTTTGGTGGCGACTTGATGCAGCAGGTTGGTGGAACATTAGTCAAACATTATCGTGAAATGGCATTCATGGGCTTTATACCCGTACTGATGAATCTCCCGACAATCTATCGCAACATGAAACAGTGTAAGCAAGATATCTTGATATGGCAGCCAGATGTTGTTATTCTTGTTGATTATGCGAGTTTTAATCTAAAGATTGCACATTATATAAAGACACATACGGACATCCCAATTTTTTACTATATCGCCCCTAAAATATGGGCTTGGAAAGAATACCGCATCAAGTCAATCAAGCGAGATGTCAATGAACTTTTCTCTATTCTGCCGTTTGAGGTAGCTTTCTTTGAAGGAAAACATCACTTTCCCATTCATTATGTTGGTAATCCTACAGCAGATGAGGTAAAGCAGTTTAAGTCAAACTATCATGAAGACTTTGCTGCTTTTTGCCAAAAAAATCATCTGAATGATCAAAAACCCATTATTGCACTTTTGGCAGGTAGTAGGAAACAAGAGATTAAAGCGAATCTGCCGACCATGATAAAAGCTGCCCAACGTTATTCAAACTATCAAATCGTAATCGCTGGAGCGCCCGCCATTGAAGAAGATGTGTACCGACCTTTATTGGAAAATACCGAAGTGCATTTGGTAAGAAATCAAACTTATCCCTTGTTGGAACATGCTTCTGCTGCATTGGTTACCAGTGGTACAGCAACGCTCGAAACAGCTTTGTTGGGCGTACCACAAGTTGTGTGTTATCAAACTGCCGTTCCCAAGCTCATACGTTTTGCATTTAACCATATGATTAACGTTAAATACATTTCTTTAGTGAATCTCATTGCAAATCAAGAAATTGTTCCTGAATTATTTGCCGATCGCTTTACGCTTTCTCAAATAATTTCAGAACTGGGGAAAATCTTGCCAGGTGGCGAACATCGTCAAACCATGCTTGAAGGATATCAGACAGTACACATGGCTTTGGGTGATGAAATCGCTTCAGATAATGCGGCTCGGTTGATGGTTTCTTTGTTAAGGAAACATCGTGAATCTTAAAAACTTTTGGGCATTATCAACCAATCTCTCTTATTATTTCTATAGAGGGATAGGTGTGTCTTCTAATCATCATGAAGCTATTTTTATATTCGTTTCTGAGAAAGAAGGCTCTTTTTTCTGCACTATTTATAAGAGAGTGAGGGTGTACAAATAAACCACTGAAGCAGGAATGGCCATGAGGGATGAGTCGAATCGGTCGAGGATTCCTCCGTGTCCTGGCAATATATTGCCGCTATCTTTGATGCCTAAGGTGCGCTTTAACAATGATTCTACCAAATCACCCCAAGTACCAAATACGACAACAACTAATCCTAATCCGAGCCATTCTATGAGATTAAGTCCAGATAAGTTCTCCCCTTGAGACTCTATATAGTATATAACGGAAGCTACAATCAAAACAAGGATACCGCCTCCGATGCTTCCTTCCCAACTTTTGGCGGGTGATATGCGAGGAAAGAGTTTGTGCTTTCCGAAAAGCGACCCTGTGCAATAGGCGCCAGTGTCATTGGTCCATAAAAATATAAAAATGCTTAGTGGCAAAAGATAATAATAGTAGTTCAGCCCATCTGCAGCTTGTCTAAAGGCGATAACGTTAATCGTGGACAACGGTAGGGCAATGTACATTTGTGAAAGCATTGTGTATGCCCAGTCGTTGACGCTGTCACTGCTCTTGGTATATAGTCCGCTGATGAAGAGATAAATAATAGTCAACAGATAAGGAACAAAGACGGCATTTGTTTGAATGGCTCCGCTATTCACGCCTGCCACTGCTAAAAAGAAATAAACAGCTGCAACAGTGGTGATAAGTCGGTTCACGTTTACGTGTTTATATTCATTGACTAAGCCTGTAAATTCCCAAGTAGCCAGACCTGTGATGAGTGCAAAAACAACTATCATATTAACGGACTGTAAAAAGCCCGTTACCATGATGGCTACGTATAGAATACCAGTAATGCTTCTTGTGATGAGATTTTTTTGTTTTGATGTCATGGATGTAAAGAATTTTAGCTCTCTTTCAATGCCCGTTGATGTTCCTCTTCTGCCGCCTTCACTTCGTCTGGCATATCTTCTAACTTAGGTTCATTGTCTTGCATGATTTCCTGTGAACGGCTAATCCATGGGCGTTTACCAAATATCTTTTCTACATCTTCAGCAAAAATCACCTCACGAGTTTGCAATAGTTCTGCCAAACGGGCATGACCCTCTTTATGTTCCGTGAGAATTTGCTTGGCACGCGCATATTGGTCGTTAATCATCTTCAATACTTCGCTGTCAATAATCTTCGCCGTTGTTTCAGAATATGGTTTTTGGAACTGATAGTCTTGGTTGTTATAATAGCTGATATTGGGCAACACTTCGCTCATTCCAGCGTACGCTATCATGCTATATGAAGTCTTGGTGGCACGCTCCAAATCGTTGAGTGCGCCTGTCGAAATATGCCCTGTACACAGCTCTTCTGCTGCACGTCCACCTAACAGGGCACACAACTCGTCCAACATTTGCTCTTTGGTCGTAATCTGACGCTCTTCGGGAAGATACCATGCAGCCCCCAATGCTCTACCACGGGGGACAATAGAAACTTTGACAAGTGGGTTGGCATGCTCACAGAACCAAGATACCGTGGCGTGTCCAGCTTCGTGCAAGGCAATGGTACGTTTCTCATTGGCAGTAATTATCTTGGTTTTCTTTTCCAGTCCGCCAATTATTCTATCCACTGCATCCAAGAAATCTTGTTTTCCTACACTTTTCTTGTTATGCCGTGCCGCAATCAGAGCAGCCTCATTACAAACATTCGCAATGTCTGCGCCAGAGAAACCTGGTGTCTGTCTGGAAAGAAAGTCAATGTCTAAGTCTGGAGATGTCTTTACCTTTCTCAGGTGAACCAAGAATATTTCTTTTCTTTCAGGTAAGTCGGGGAGGTCGACACTGATTTGTCTATCAAAGCGACCCGCACGCAACAGTGCGCTATCTAACATGTCTGCACGGTTGGTGGCAGCTAAGATAATCACACCACTATTGGTGCCAAAGCCATCCATCTCGGTGAGTAGGGCATTCAAAGTGTTTTCACGCTCGTCGTTGCCCCCCATGGATGGGTTCTTACTTCGTGCTCTACCGACAGCGTCAATCTCGTCAATAAAGATAATCGAGGGAGATTTCTCTTTGGCTTGGCGGAACAAATCGCGCACGCGACTGGCTCCCACGCCCACAAACATCTCTACGAAATCCGAACCGCTCATCGAAAAGAAGGGCACTCCAGCCTCGCCTGCAACAGCCTTGGCAAGAAGAGTTTTACCTGTTCCAGGAGGACCTACCAACAATGCACCCTTAGGAATTTTTCCGCCTAAGTCAGTATATCTATGAGGATTCTTCAAGAAGTCAACAATTTCTTGTACTTCCTGTTTAGCACCAGCCTGTCCAGCCACGTCCTTAAAGGTAACGCCAATGTCATTACCCTTTTCGTACATCTTTGCTTTACTCTTACCGACATTGAAGACACCACCGCCTGCACCGCCTGCTCCTCCACCCATTCGGCGCATGAATAGAATCCACAAGACAATCAGGAAGATGGGGAACGAGAGATTCATGAGGATATTCCAAAACTCGCTACCACTCTCATTTTCATAGCTAAACCTTGTTAGTTTTCCTGCTTGCCGTTCAGTCATCAGGAACTTTTCCAATTCAGAAACAGATCCGAATTCAACTTCTAAATAGGGTGAGGTGCCTGTTTGCTTGGCTGTTGCCTTGAATATCTCACGGATATATTTAGGCTTAACAAACATCTTTAGCGTGCTCTTGTCTTTATTAATCACGACTTTGTCAGCATAACCTTTGGCAACATATTGCTGAAACACTGTATAGTCAGCTTTTTTGCTGGTGTTTGGAGCAGATAATAGATTACCCCCATTGGTCAAAATGAGAATACCCAAGGTAATAGCTACCAATGCATAAATCCAGTTCATATTGAATTTAGGCATTTTGGGTTGATTGTCGTTATTATTATTGTAAGGATTTTTGTTGTTGTCCATAATTATTATTTAGCAGTGACAGCAAGTAGACATCAAAATTGATGCCAACTTAATCAATGTTTGGTATTTTGGTCAATTTGGCATCTTCCCATAAGTTTTCAAGATCATAGAACGCTCTTGCTTCTGGTAAAAACACATGTACCAGCACATCTGCAAAATCAATAGCAACCCACTGATTGAGACCTAATCCCACAACATTGATGGGTTTCTCCTTCAAATCTTTGTGGACAGTCACGCCTACCGACTCTGAAATCGCTTCTACTTGTGCAGGAGAGTTACCTTGGCAAATTACAAAATAGTTGGCAATGGCACCATCGATGTCACTCAGGTCTGCAATAATGATATCTTGTCCTTTTTTCTCTTGAATTCCTTTGGTAATAGTTTTAACCAATTGGTTTGATGATTTCATTCAGTTATATCAAGTATAATTTATCTGTAATAATATTCCACAAAGTTAATGGTAAATAACCGAAAAAGGTAGAAAATAAGGATTAAATTTATTTTTTTTAAGAAAAAACTGTCTTTTCTTATGGTCATCTCAAAAATAAATAGTAATTTTGCAGCGCAATTTAGTAATTGTAATTTCAATATTGGGATATGGTGTAATGGTAACACTACAGATTCTGGTCCTGTCATTCTTGGTTCGAGTCCGAGTATCCCAACTTTTATTAAAGTGTTTTCTTCTCGTAGAAAGCACTTTTTTGATTTTCTAAAGACAGCATTCTCACTATCTTCATCCACAAAATGTGCTCAAGGACGGTTGCTTTTCATGTTTTTTAAGTGTATAATTTTGCGATGCTTCAAATTTTTCCATAGATTTGTAAATCATCAAACGATTGACTCGGGTGAGAAAAATATGTTATCAAATACCTTGTTTGTTATTGGCTTTCCTGTGGCTGAGTTGTCATGGGCGAGCACAAATAGCAACGGAAAAAGAATCAAATATGAAAGAACAGGCTGAATTGTACCTGGCAGGTGGTTGCTTCTGGGGTACGGAACTCTTTCTAAAGCAAATCAATGGAGTTCTCCACACCGAAGTGGGATATGCAAATGGGCGTGGACAAAATCCGTCTTATGAGGAGGTTTGTACGGACCAAACTGGTTTTGCAGAAACGGTACATGTCGTTTATAACCCTCAAATACTGCCCATTTCTTTGCTTCTACAATTGTATTTTAGAACGATAGATCCTACCTCTTTAAATAAACAAGGTGGGGATGTCGGTACACAATATCGCACAGGTATTTATTATACCGATGCACATGATTTTCCTTTGATACAAGCCGAGATGGCAAAACTCGGTACGCAATACACGAAGAAGCTACAGATTGAGGTGCTGCCACTTAGAAATTTCTATGCTGCAGAAGACTATCATCAGGATTATTTAGATAAGAACCCGAGTGGATATTGCCATGTTCCGCAAGCTTTGATGGCATATGCGCGTGTTGCCAACAAAGATACAACAGAATCTTCACGTTATGTGAAGAAAACGGATGCTGAACTGAAGCGGTTGTTAACACCTCTGCAATACGAGGTTACTCAACATGCAGCCACCGAACGTCCTTATGACAATGCGTACAATGATGAGTTTAGACCAGGCATCTATGTGGACATCACCTCTGGCGAACCGCTATTTTTGAGTACCGATAAGTTTGAGTCAGGCTGTGGATGGCCTGCTTTCAGCAAACCTATTGACCCGCATTTCTTGGAAGAAAAACAAGATTCTTCTCACGGTATGCAACGCACCGAGGTGCGAAGTGCCAAAGGTCAAGCCCATTTGGGACATGTTTTTAAGGATGGACCTAAAGACAGAGGCGGATTGAGATATTGTATTAACAGTGCTTCTTTGCGCTTTATTCCCCAAGAAGAAATGAAAGCACAAGGATATGAAAAATACCTAATTTTGCTGGAGCATTGAGATAAGACATTTTAGATATCGGTTGAGCAGCGATAGGGTATTTTTCTCTTGAAATAGAAATAAAACTAATAGATATGAGTTTACAAGATATTTTGAATCATAGGCGTGCTGTAAGGCATTACGATTCTACAAAACCGTTAGATAACGAGCGTGTAAAACATTGTTTAGAATTAGCTACATTGGCTCCTACCAGTTCGAACATGCAACTGTGGGAGTGCTATCATGTCACAGATCCTGCGGTACTTAAAAAGTTGGCACATGCACAGTTGGATCAACAAACAGCGACAACCGCCCAACAAATGGTTGTTTTTGTTACTCGAAGAGATAAGCATCGGGCGCATGCCAAGGCTGTAAAAGCTTTTGAAATTGAGAATGTGAGGCGGAACAGTCCTGCGGAGAAACACGAGAAGCGCATCAAGAAATGGAAGTTGTATTACGATTTTGTGATGCCTTTGTTCTACACACGTTGTTTTGGTTTGCTTGGCTTAATGCGTAAACTCTTGGCACAAGTCATCGGTTTGTTTCATCCCATCGTGAAACAGGTGACCGAAGCAGATACACGAATAACCGTTCATAAAAGTTGTGCCCTTGCAGTACAGACGTTTATGTTGGCTATGAGTGAAGAGGGATATGACACATGTCCAGTGGAAGGCTTTGACAGTTGGTTGGTCAAGAAGGCTTTAGGCTTGCCTTATTGTTCCGAGATTAACATGATTATCACTTGCGGCATCCGCCTACCCGATGGTGTTTGGAGCGATCGCTATCGCTTGCCGTTTCAGGAAATGTATCATCATGTATAAGTAGTTTCATGTTCGCATGTCTCGTAAGTCTTTGATTTGATGATGAGGTTTTCATGAAGTTGGGTCGATTTGTCACCACAAACGGACAGCTTGATTGCGCTTTACGCAATGTAGTGGTAGCGAATAATTTTAATTTCTGTCACAGCTCCCAAGATAAATGCGACGAATGAAGAAGATACATGCAAAAATCCCAGCAGCATTGAACTGTTGGGATTTTTAGATATCATTGTTTGATAATCGCCTAACCTTTTAACTCCTCTCGTTATAAAGATTATTCTGCTTTCTTATTTTCTGCATCGATAGCCTTGATTTTGGCACGAATCATCTCGCAATCTTCTTTCAATTTTTCTACTTTCCGATTCATTTCGTCCAGCAGGCTCGAGCCTTTTTTGCTGGAAGCATTGAGGAAACCTAAATTTGTCTCATAGGTAGTGATGTCTGATTTGAGTTGTTCGTATCGATACATCAACCGTCCGCGTTCATTGTCCAGCGCATTGTCGCCTCGTTTAGCCACGTTTTTAAGATTGTTCTTGAAATTATCAAGATGACGGCGTGCATTAGAAATGTGTAAATCGCTATACAGTTTGTCTAAAATGTCGTGGAATTCTTTGTACACGCTGTCTTTCTCTTTATACGGAACATGCCCTATTTGGTTGAATTCATCAACTAAGGCTTGAACCTTTTCTTGGAGTTCTTCACCCACTTCTTCGCTCATTTCTTGAAGCTTTTTGATGATGTCTCGCTTCTTGTCCAAGTTTTCTCGTTCCTCGTTGTGCGTTCCTGCATTCGCCAGGTTGCGTGCTTCAAAGAACGTGTTGCAAGCGGTGTTGAACTCATTCCACAGTTGATCTCCGCGTTTTCTGGGTACCATGCCGATAGTCTTCCATTCCTTTTGCAGTGCAATTAGTTTGTCACTTGTCGACTTCCAGTCTGTGCTATTTGCCAAAGCTTTTGCCTTTTCAACCAGCGCTTGTTTCTTTTCAGCGTTTTCTGCAAAGCGTTCTTTCATCTCTTTGAAGAAAGTAGCTTTGTTCGTGAAGAACTGGTCGCAAGCTGTTCGGAACCTTTCAAAGATTTTGACATTCATCTTTTGTGGGGCAAACCCTATGGTTTTCCATTCTGCTTGAAGGTCTATTACCTCTTGTGTACGCTCTTCCCAGTCCTTCGCCTTTGTATTTTCTTGCGCTACAATTTCCTCTGCTTTTTCACAGAGTGCTATCTTTTTTTCTAAATTCTCATTTTCTTTCGCCCGCAATTCTTCGAAATGCTGCTGATGACGCTTGTTGACGACAGTGGAAGCAGCTTTGAAGCGGTTCCATATCTCATCACGCAATTCTTTGGAGACGGGACCTATTTCACGATACTGTTGATGTAATTCTTGCAATTGGTGGAAAGCACTTACAACATCTTCCTCATTAGCAAGGTTCTCTGCAGCTTCACACAGTTTTGTTTTCAGCTCCAAATTTTTCTTGAAGTCGTATTCTCGTGCCTCTCTGTTCAGGTTTAACAAGTCATAGAATTGCTCCACATACAACTGGTAATTGCGCCATAGCTCATTGGCTTTGTCGGCAGGTACCGACTTTATCTCTTTCCATTGCTGTTGAAGTTCCTTAAATTCATGGAAAGATTTGTTCGCCTGATCGGGCGATGTCGCCATGCCTTTGATTTGCTCAATAATAGCTTCTTTCTTCTTTAAGTTTTCTTGCTTTTCTTCTTCTTGCTGCTGGAAAATCTTTGCACGCTTTTCTTTAATGACTCCCATTTGTGTCTTGAAAGTTTCTTCCAAACTGTCAGGTACTATTTGATAGGACTCAGGGTCCCCGCCTTTGTCAAGATATTCCTTTTGTTGGGCTTCTCGTTCAGCGATGTGAAACTTATAGAACATCGTTTTAAGATGGTCTAACTCTTTCTTTACAGGGTATTCATCGCTCGATGCTATCTCTTTGAGACGGTCTAAAATCTCTTGCTTATTTTGGTAAACGCGCGGAGCTTGCTCTGCATCATCAGCGTCCTCTTCCTCTTTGAGTGTATCTTCAGACGTTTCTGGTGTTTCTTCTTGAGCTTCTTCAGTTTCAACTTCTTCGTTTGAGGCACAGGCATTCTCAACTTGCGCTTCTGCTACTTCCGAAGCAGCCTTATCACTCGGCGTTTCTTCCCTGACCATTTCAGCCTCAGAAGAGGTTGCTTGCTCGGCATTGACAACTTGTTTTTCGCTTTCTAAATTACCCTGATTGAGGGTGTTTTCTTGAGAGTCCATCAATTCACTGTTTTAAGTTTATGATATGGTATTTCAGTGTTAGGCATCAATCAAATAGCTTATCACGATGCCATTGCAATTATCTATTATAATATTCTTGTTAGTTTATAGGGCTGAACAATGTTGCAAACTTAAATAAAAATACGCTAACTTCCTAAAGAAACGTAGAATTTTTGCTGTTTTTGGGGTTATATAAAGCGTTTATAGCGCATAATAGCCCAAGAAAGGACAGCCACTAATATTGAAATTCCGATAGCAACGATAAATCCGTACTTATAAGTTTCCATGCCATTGATGACGTTCATTCCATACAACGATGCCACTAACGTGGTAGACATCATGAGAATAGATACCGAGGTGAGCGTCTTCATCACGGTATTCATGTTATTATTAATGATGCTCGAATAAGTATCCATCGTCGATTCCAAGATGTTTGCGTAAATACTCGTTGTCTCTCGAGCCTGCGTCATCTCAATATTGACGTCCTCAATGAGGTCAACATCGAGTTCGTCCACTTGTAGTTTGAACTTCAATTTTGCCAACAAGTTCTCATTTCCACGTATCGAAGTGATAAAATAAGTCAGAGAGTCTTGTAATCTACTAAGTCCTATCAGGCTCTCGTTGTTTACTTCGTGATCGAGATTGTGTTTGGCTTTCTCTATCAACGTGCTAATCTGCTTCAATCGTTTTAGATACCAAACAGCACTTGACAAGAACAATCGGAAAATCATGTCAACATAATCGGTGAAACCAGAATTGCGTTTTTGTTGATAACTCACAAAATCTATCATCATATTGGTTTCGTAATAGCAAACGGTAATGGTGACATCACGTTTATGAATGATACCCAAAGGGACTGTCGTATAGGGTGTCCGCGATCTTATTTCCTTCACATAAGGAATACGAAGAATAATGAGCATCCAGCCATCGTCATATTCATAGCGGGCACGCTCATCTGTATCACTAATATCTTGGAAGAAATAATCTGGGACTTTGAAGTGCTCAACTAATTCCTGTTGGTCTTCTTCTGTAGGACAAGTTACTTGAATCCAGCAATTTGGCTGCCATTCTTCAATGGGACGTAATATATCGTTTGTATTCCAATAGGTTCTCATGATGACTAATCTCCATTATTAATGTTGCTGAAGATTAGTCTTTTTTAAGCCTATTCTTCAACGTTCCGTTTACATTTTTCCGAATGATAATCGTCCATATATGTTTTTTAATTATTCGCTATTGTATAACTAAACGAGGTGCTGTGATTCCTATTTCGTTCAAGACATCTTTGGAATGTTTTGTTATACACTTGCAAAGGTAACGAAAAAATATGATATTGACCCGTCTAAAAGCAAATTTATTTATCTTCTTTCTGACAGAAAAAGCATTTCGACACTGTTGGAGTGTGAGGCGCATAGACAGAAACCGCACAAAAGAAGGTGTGTTTGCTTTAGTTCTAAGGACAGCGAAAGTGAAATAATTCGCATTCAGGTGTGTGAGTTTCATCAATTATCACTATCTTTGAAGTCTAATAATAAAGATAAATCTATGAACATGAACAAATTAAAAGGATTGCTAATCATGATGATGGGTAGTATTTTTGGAGGATGTATTCAGCCGAATGGAATCCATACGATGAATGCAAATGCGTTTGAAAAAGCCATTCAGGCACCTGATGTCCAATTGATTGACGTACGAACTGCTGATGAGTTTGCGGCTGGGAAGATAGGTAATGCTGCCAATATAGATGTCCTGCAGCCCGATTTTCTTCGTCAGGTGCAGGCAAGGTTCTCGACGGAAAAGCCCGTATTCGTATATTGTCGTTCGGGAAAGCGTAGTCTGAATGCTGCACGTAAGTTGCAAAAGGCTGGCTTCACTGTCAATAATTTGCAGGGTGGTATTTTGGAATGGGAGCAAGCTGGCAAACCAATAGCGTCTTCGGACACAAAACGATAGAGCTATCGGTAATGTAGATTTTGCGGTTAGCGACTTCTTCTCTATATAATAGGTGAGTGATTCACGAATTATAAAATTTAGTTATTTTATGTAAAAATTCTAACATAAGTAAAGAAGTTTTATTATATTTGTAAAAATAGGAAAGATATCTGTTTCTGTCGTTATTAGACTGTAGAGATGATACTTCTTAATTTTACGTTCCATAGAGTGTCTTCTCTTTAGAATAAATATTATCAAAGAAAACAGGTGCTCTGTATTTATGGACGGTTTAATTAAATACTAAATTAAAGAAAGAAATTATGTTTGGATTTATTGGATCAATTATTATTGGTAGTTTAGCAGGTTTTATCGCAGGTAAAATCATGCGTGGTGGAGGCTTCGGCTTTTTATGGAATTTGATTTTAGGTATCATTGGCGGTGTTGTCGGTGGTTGGACGCTGAGTCTGTTGAACATCTCTTGGGGCGGAACTATTGGATCTTTGGGAACCGCAGTGGTAGGTGCAGTGTTGTTACTTTGGATAGCTTCTCTTTTCAAAAAGTCATAATACATGCTTATAACCACAACTCCAACGATTGAGGGAAGTAAGATTCTTTCCTATAAAGGTGTTGTTACGGGTGAAACCATTATCGGTGCAAATGTCTTCAAGGATTTTCTTGCTGGAATACGTGACTTTATTGGCGGGCGTAGCAATGCATACGAAAAAGTATTAAGACAGGCAAAAGAAACCTCCATGCAAGAGATGCAAGACCGTGCAGCAGAGCTTGGAGCTAACGCTATTGTAGGGATAGATATTGATTACGAAACCATTGGCGAAGGAAATAGTATGTTAATGGTAGCCGTTAGTGGCACGGCTGTTGTCATATAGCACGGCTATATGGAAGTGATTGCTTTTCAATCGAAAATTGGGTAAGAGGTAAATGTTACTCGTAAAAGGCATTTCCCCCTACTTTCACATTTACTGACCTCCCACATCACCGTACGTGCCCTTCGGCATACGGCAGTTCGTACTTTTATACCTCACAGTGTGTGACAAGTTGTTTCGGCCATCCCTTAGAGATATGTCACTTCTAATCTGTTGTCGGATTCCATCCTGTCGTGTGAAAAGAGAGTTCCTTTTTGGACTAATTCCCGCTATTAGGACTTACTCGGGACTTGTACCCGTTAGATAATGCTCATGTCGAGCGTACCAAATAAGGCTGAATTTCGAGTGAGGAATTCAGCCTTCATGGTGAAATGTAATAAATCTTTCTGGGGGTACCCGTCATCAATCAAAAAGTCAAGGTAGTAAAGCGACAGGTATGTGACTGTTGATGCGATGAGTTGCTAATTCTAAAACTCTTTGTCCTACACAGCCAGCGTGTGTGCAATGAATAGATGAGCCTTCAAATTCAGGTACTCCAATTTTCTCCTTATTCTATAGTGAGACGACGGTATTTGTCATACTTCACCTGATAGCCAAGCGACAGCTTTTTAACTTCACCTGGAGCAAGTGTCAGCTTCCAGACTACCTGCCCGTTCAGCTTGTCGAGTTGTCCGCCACTTAGTTCTTGAGGCATGACTGTGATGCTTGAATTTCTCGAAACGGGCAGTTGGTCGTAAATGCTGATGACCACTTGTTCGGCTCGGGCATTGCGTATGCTGATTTCCCAGTCCATGGTCTGCACTCTGCTGCTACCCAGCAGTCTGCGTGAGGTGTTGTTCTTGATGAGTTTCCGTTCGATATGGATACCATTGTCGCGCCCCATGGCGAGGTGGAGGGTATCGCTTTGTTGGTCGGGATTGAGGATGGTTTTTCCCACGTAGCTGTTGTCGAAGAACACGGTGGCTTCTCCCTGAATAAGGTTCAGCTCGTTCCAGCCGGTGGCATCAGCCACGAGGAAAGCGCTCTTGTCAATCTTGGGAACACCCTTGTAAGCATAGGTGGTGGGTAATTGGTATTTGCCTATCTGGCAACTCACGGGCTTGTTGTCGGAGAGAATGGTCAGCGGATGCCCTATCTCAAACTCATATCCAAACTTGGCGGCAGTGGAACTAACATCCATGCTGTTTTCATCAGCGATGCTTTCGGCCTTCACCTCCCTGTCGGCCTTTATCACTGGAGCTGTAAATTTTATGTTCGATTTAGTGTCTTTGCTTGCAAATCCCGTGACCACCACTTCTTCCAATGCCAGTTTGCTATTCTCCATGCAGAAGTCGAGGCGGTTTCCTGTGGCTTGCTTCACTTGTGTTTCCATGCCAATGTAGCTCGCTTCCACATTGCGATTGCCATTGGGAAGCGTGAGCGTGTAGTGTCCGTCGATGTCGCTTACGGTGCCGATGGTGGTGCCTTTCACTTGGATGGTGGCGCCGATGACGGGATTGTCTTCCTCGTCGGTGATAGTGCCAGAGACGCGATTGTTATCTATACCAAAGTCATAGGTGGGTGCGGCGAGGCCATAGTCGAGCCAATAAGTCTTTAGCTCGGGCGACACATTGCTGCGGTTGGGATTGGCCGACGATAGTGTGACGGGCACGTTGCGCCAGTCTTCATTGGTTTGTTGCGTGATGTTGGCTTTGTAGGTGAGTTGCAGGGGAGCCGCAGTGCTGCCAGAACGGAGTTCGTAGGTGGGGTACCATGACGCCCCATTGACGTAGTACACAAAGGTGAAGTTAGCATTTGAAGCTCGCGGAGCGTCAACCTTGACATCAATCACGGTGAGCCGTTTGGTATTGAGTCCAGCGAGGGAGTCTATAACTTCTTGTTGCTTTTCCACATTGTGGTTGGCCTGCTGCTCTTCTTCGTCGAGATCGATGAGCCGCTTGTTGATGGTCATGGTTTCGTCATAATAATATTGGTTGAGCTGCTTGATGGCTTCGAGGGGTGTCGCAACAGTGCGTGCAGCTGTGGAACTGTTGGTTTTCACCATCTCTAATTGCGACTTCATGACAGTTCGCTTGGCTTTCACCTCAGCCTGGCGGTTGCGTGCTTTCTTTAGTGCAGCTTCGGCAGCACGCAGCTGCCCGGAAAGCATGGCACTGTCAGGACGAACGAATCGCTGACTGACGCCAAGTATTGTCACGTTGCCTCCGGCCTTGACCTGTATGCTGTTGACGTCTATGTAGGGCGACAGTCCCGTGAAACTGAGTGTTTGTTCGCCGGCTTGCAGGGCCACTTGTTTGTGACGGTATACCTGTGCGCCTTTTGAAAAGATGGTTACCTTGTCGAGTTTGGGCATTATTCGGCCTTGTGCCGATGCTCCTATGGACAAGACAGTAAGGAACAATAAAAGAATAAAAGTCTTGGTTTTCATCGCTTTCCGTTTAATGTTGTTACTTCGCAAAAGTAGAGAAAAAAAACAAATTGGGGCAAAACTACAGAGAAAATTTTTTATGTGTGGAACACAAAAAGCCACAACCAGGGGAAAAATTTGGCATTCGTGTGTTGCCTTAGACACATTTGAACCAACACAAACAGTACGAAAACCAGTTGTGCTACCATTCACCAAGCATTGAACTATCAATCAATAATGAGCAATGCTACAATGTCAATGATACACAAACAAAGCTTTCTCAAAAGGAGATAGCTACGGACATAAACAACGATAAATATGTCGTACGTATTGAACTTTTGTAAGATTTATTTAATAGATTCAACTTTTATTGCAATTTTGAGATAATTAAGAGCAACTAAATGGATGAACAATTTATTGAAAGGTTTTATTATCGTGATATTAAGTACGCTATTTACAAGCTGTTCCAGTCATCAAGAAATCAAGTCTGTAACAGCAGACGAGTTTGAAAACACCCTCTATGATGGACATGTACAATTGCTGGATGTGCGTGCAGCCGAACTTGGAGCTAACGCTATTGTAGGGATAGATATTGATTACGAAACCATTGGCGAAGGCAATAGTATGTTAATGGTAGCCGTTAGTGGCACGGCTGTTGTCATATAGCACGTCTATATGGAAGAGATTGCCTTTCAATCGGAATATCATAAAGTGACTAAAACAATCGTTGTTAGCCACTTTATGTTTTGGTGTCCATGTGAACAGTGATGACAACAGACTACTTGCAAGGTATTGGAATGTCATTTCGGTACAGGTGGCTTAATGAGTTGCCGCTTGTATCAGTTCGTCCCATTGCTGTGCAAAGGTCATCATGTCAGGATAAATCAAATCAGCTCCTTCTTCAAGTAACAGCTCATTTGGAAGCGGGCCGCTGTTGATAGCCACGGTAAAGATTTGAGCTGCCACACCTGCCCGTACTCCCATGGGCGCATTTTCCACGACAATTCCTTCCCAAGGTTGAAATCCTCCTGTGAGTTCCAGACCTTTCAAATACGGGTCTGGTGCAGGCTTTCCATGCCGAATACTATAAGCTGTCACGATATGTTCGGGCAGAACGAAGTCCTGAAAATCTTTCGCAACGCGATTGATGAGCGGTTTTTGTGCACTTCCTGTTACAACGCCAATGCGCATGCCACATTGTTTAATTTTGCGCATGATGGCAAGCACCCCTTCGAAGATAGGTGTTTGAGGCATCTCATGAAACAGTCTACCCTTCTCATCGTACATTGCTTGCGCCTCTTTCTCGCTAATCTCACGGTTTTGTTGTGCACGAACTAACATCCGTATGGTGTCAATTCCTTTCATTCCTTCGGTAGCATATACATCTTTTTTCGTCATATCAATGCCGAAAGATTGCATTGCTTTCTGCCATGCAACGACATGGTGTGGCATGGAGTTGTATAACACCCCGTCCATATCAAAAAGCACGACTTCGGGTGCGAATGTCCCAAAGTCATGCTTTCTTAAATAGTTTTCTATGGTTTGTTGATACATTAATCTTATTTCTCGTTTGCCAAACGCTCTTGGATAGCTTTACTTTCAGCTTCGTAGCCAGGTTTGTTGAGCAGAGCAAACATGTTTTTCTTGTAAGCTTCTACTCCCGGTTGGTTAAAAGGATTAACGCTTAACAGGTTGCCACTGATGCCACAAGCTATTTCAAAGAAGTAGATGAGCTGTCCGATGTAGTATTCATTCAGTTCGGGAACACTGATTCGGAGGTTTGGAACACCACCGTCTACGTGTGCCAAACGTGTACCTAACTCCGCCATCTTGTTGACTTCATCCACTCGTTTGCCTGCTAAGAAGTTCAATCCATCAAGATTTTCCTCGTCTTCAGGGAACAACATTTTGCGTTGAGGCTGCTCTATGCTGATAACAGTTTCAAAGATGGAGCGTTCTCCCTCTTGTATCCACTGTCCCATGGAATGAAGATCTGTTGTGAAATCGCAGGCAGCAGGGAAGATGCCCTTGTGTTCTTTGCCTTCGCTCTCACCGTAGAGTTGTTTCCACCATTCTGCCATGAAGTGGAGCTTTGGTTGATAATTCACTACAATCTCTATCTTTTTGCCTGCCTGGCTGTACAAAGCGTTACGAACAGCAGCATATTGTGCTGCTATATTTTCTTGATAAGGAACGTCTTTGCCCGTTGCCTTTTCCATATCGGTTGCACCCTGTACCAGTTCTTTGATGCTGAACCCTGCACACGCAATGGGTAACAAACCTACTGGAGTAAGGACAGAGAAACGTCCACCTACATTGTCGGGAATGATAAAACTCTTGTATCCCTCTTTGTCGGCACAAGTTCTTGCAGCTCCTTTCTTGGCGTCTGTAATGGCTACAATGACTTTTTTAGCCTCTTCTTTGCCACGCTGTTCTTCACATTGTTTTTTCAGCAAGCGGAAGGTAAGAGCTGTTTCGGTAGTGGTACCCGACTTAGATATATTGATAACTCCAAACTTTTTGTCCTTCAAATAATCGGTAAGTTCTGCTAAATAGTCCTCACCGATATTGTTTCCTGCAAAGAGAATGGTAGGATTTTTTTGGTCATTAACCAACCATGCAAATGAGTTGTTCAAAGCCTCTATCACGGCGCGAGCTCCTAAATAGCTACCACCAATACCTGCAACAACAACCACTTCGCAATTTTCACGTAGTGTATTTGCGCATGTCTGAATGTCGTTAAGAAAATCGGGAGTGATAGACGATGGCAGATGAAGCCATCCTAAGAAGTCGTTACCGGGACAAGTGCCCTTCTCAAGTGCATCTTGAGCCTCTTTTACCTTTGATTCAAAGTCTTCCACTGTTCCTGGTTTCAAGAACTGGGTCGCTTTTGTAATGTCTAAACTAATACTTTTCATTTTCTATTATCTAAATGAATCTGTTAATAACTTAATTTCTATTTGTGGACTGATATGCTCATATAGAATGTTATACACAGCATCCAAGATGGGCATGTTCACGTGCATGTGTTTATTGATTTCTTTCATACACTTCGTTCCAAAATACCCCTCGGCAATCATCTCCATTTCTATTTGAGCACTCTTTACGGAATATCCCTTGCCAATCATCGTACCAAATGTTCGATTGCGTGAAAAGTTTGAATAACAAGTCACTAACAAGTCGCCCAAATAGACGGAATCGTAAGGACTCCTTTCGATGGGGTGAACAGACATCAAAAATCTATTCATTTCTTGTACAGCGTTAGCTATCAAGACCGCTTGGAAGTTGTCGCCATATTTCAAACCGCAACAAATACCAGAAGCTATGGCGTACACGTTCTTCAAGACGGATGAATACTCTATTCCTAACACGTCGGTAGAAATCTTTGTCTTTATCACCTCGCTGGCAATCAACTCTGCGAAAGCTTCTGCTTTCTCAATATTTGAGCATCCAATAGTAAGATACGACAACCGGTCTAAAGCCACTTCTTCGGCATGTGAAGGTCCTCCAATAACGGCAAGGTTTTCGTAAGGCACGTCATACACACGATGAAAGTACTCGGAGCATACCACATTTTCATCTGGCACAATACCCTTGATAGCGGTAATAATGAACTTGTCACGTAAACGAGTCTTGAGTTTCTTCAGATGATTCTTAAAGTATGGTGACGGAGTGACAAAGATGAGCGTATCGTAAGCCTCTGCAATTTTATTGATGTCTGATGAAAAGAAGATTTCCCTGACATTGAAATGAAGACTCGTGAGGTAAGCAGGATTGTGCTCCAGTCGTTTGAAATCGGCGATACGGTCGTCACGTCGCATATACCATCCAATGTGATGCGTATGCGATACAACAATCTTGGCAATAGCTGTTGCCCAACTACCGCCTCCAATGATTGCTATCTTACCACAGTTGTAATTCATTATTTTTCGTTCTGCATACTACATTGCCATTCGTTCTTAATTTTTCTTACCTCTATTGTTCTGCATACACAGAAGAAAGTAATGTATGAATGGTGAATGGTAAATTATGAATTCTTTTGGCTTTTGTCAATCCATTCTTGGAATTGCTCTACTTTAGGTTGCTCATAACCCAACTTATATTTCTTGTTGATACCACAGACATTCATTTGCAAGGCTTGTGCTTTTACGTCTTTGATGTCTGAAATCAAATTGTATCCTGCTTTTCTAAAGACAGCAACCCACTGCTCGGGAACACCAATCTCCGCCCACTCTTCAATGGTACTTTGAGGTATCTTCTTTTCTGGTTTCATTTGTGGGAAGAGCAAAACCTCTTGTATAAACGTTTTTCCCGTCATGAGCATTACCAATCTGTCAATGCCAATACCAATACCAGAGGTAGGAGGCATACCATATTGTAGCGCACGCAAAAAGTCATGGTCGATAATCATGGCTTCATCGTCGCCCTTATCTGCCAATTTCATTTGTTCCTGAAAGCGTTCTTCTTGGTCGATAGGATCGTTTAATTCTGAATAAGCATTTGCCAACTCTTTACCATTTACCATCAATTCAAATCGTTCAGTGAGTCCCGGTTTGCTACGGTGCATTTTGGTAAGTGGCGACATTTCTACTGGATAGTCTGTGATAAAGGTAGGTTGAATATAAGTTCCTTCGCAAAATTCGCCAAAGATTTCATCTATCAGCTTGCCTTTTCCCATGCTATCGTCAATCTCCATGTTGAGCTTCTTGCAGATTTCCCTTATCTCGTTTTCATCCTTTCCGTTCAGGTCATAGCCCGTTTTCTCTTTGATAGCATCAAGGATAGGCAACCTTCTGTAAGGAGCCTTGAAGCTGACTAACTGTCCGTCAATCTCTTTTTCGGGACTACCGTTTACGGCAATACATACGGTTTCAAGCAATTTCTCTGTGAATTCCATCATCCAGTTGTAGTCCTTGTATTGTACATATAGCTCCATACAAGTAAATTCTGGGTTGTGGTTTCTATCCATTCCCTCATTTCGGAAGTTCTTGCCTATTTCGTACACACCCTCGAAACCGCCTACGATAAGGCGTTTCAGGTATAGCTCCGTGGCAATTCGCATGTACATATCTATGTTCAACGCATTGAAATGCGTGGTAAAGGGGCGTGCGCTGGCTCCTCCTGCTATCGATTGCAGCGTAGGGGTCTCTACCTCCGTATAGCCAGCATCGTCTAAAACCTTACGCATGGTACGCAGTACGGTGGCACGTTGTAAGAACGTATTCTTCACCCCATCATTCACTACCAAGTCTACATATCGTTGACGATAGCGCAATTCGGGGTCTTCAAATTTATCGTATGCCACCCCGTCTTTGTATTTCACAATAGGGAGAGGCTTCAACGCCTTGCTGAGCAAGGTTAAACTTTGTGCATGTACAGAAATTTCGCCCGTTTGTGTCTTGAACACAAAGCCTTTAATGCCCACAAAATCACCAATGTCCATCAATCTCTTAAATACCACATTGTATAAGTCTTTGTTGTCATCGGGGCAAATGTCATCACGAGTGATATACACCTGTATTCTGCCTTTTGAGTCTTGCAGCTCCATAAAACTTGCTTTTCCCATGATGCGGCGTGTCATCATACGTCCAGCTATCACCACTTCTCGTTTCTCTTCGCCGTCCTGATATTGTTCTTTGATGTCAGTACTGAAAGCGTTGGTAGGAAACTCTGCAGCGGGGTAAGGGTCTATACCCATGTTGCGCAACTCTTGAAGACTCTGTCTGCGACCAATCTCTTGTTCGCTCAATTCTAAAACGTTCATATATTGATTATAGCTATTTTTATATATGTAGGAATCATGCCCAACGATCACTCCAACGTTGATGGTAGAGTTTGCGTGGCATTACCCATTGATGCAAAAGTACGAAATAATTCTGAATGTGCCTATTATTTCATATTTTTTATAAATATGTGTAACATGAAAGAGGGCACCATTTAATTTGCAATTTGTCCTAAAAAATGACAAAAAAAACGGGTGTTTATTTTTTGCGAAATAGAAAAAAATAAGAGGTTTTGAGCATAGATTTTTTCCTTAAAACGAGCAAAAAATGCAACTCATTAGACAAACCCATGGAGATAAGACGCCAAACTACATACTTTTGTCCGCTTAGTATATGTTGACAGACCGCTTAACCCATTACTCCAATCCATCTAACTCATTGCTTTAATGCCTTATCCCTGCTTTTTATTCGGCTCAAAAAGCGCTATTATCGCTTTAATCATTTGGTATTCATTGTATTATAGCTTCTTCGAAATGCTGCGCATATTTGCAAGCAAGTGCAAGTGTGTTGGCAAATATGAAAGTTATGAGAGGGGCTTTGTAAAGAAAAATACCACTCCCACCGCTACAAAATAGCGAGGGGAGTGGTCGGTTTGTGGAGTTTTGTGCATATCAAGAGGATGCGATAGTGAAAGTGATGTTGTTCCTTCTCTATCATGAGGTTTATTCCTCTTGGTGATGAGTGTAGCCGTCTCTCCCTTGCATGGATAGACTGTGAATTGTTAGGGTTATCGCTCAACCTCCGATGTACAATGTCCTTATTTCATTGGAACTTGTGGAACATTCTGCAAACTTTGAGCGATGTCTTCGTCACTAATCGTGTAGTTGCGCAAGTCACCGCTGAGATAGCTCTCATAGGCAGTCATGTCAATGAGGCCGTGACCAGAAAGACTGAATAAAAGTACCTTGGCTTCGCCACTTTCTTTGCATTTCTTGGCTTCACGAATCGTGGAGGCAATGGCATGACAACTCTCAGGTGCTGGGATAATTCCTTCTGTTCGTGAAAACAACAGACCTGCATCAAAGGCTTCCAGTTGTGGAATATCAACGCCATGCATCAACTTATCTTTTACCAGTTGTGAGATAATGGTGCCTGCACCGTGATAGCGAAGACCGCCAGCATGAATGTTGGCTGGCTTGAAATCATGACCTAAGGTGTACATCGGCAATAGGGGAGTATAACCAGCCTCGTCACCAAAGTCGTATTCAAACTTGCCTCTGGTTAGTTTGGGACAACTGCTGGGTTCGGCAGCGATAAACTCTGTCTGCTTTCCGTCCAGCAAGTTATGGCGCATAAAGGGGAAGGCAAGTCCCGAGAAGTTGCTACCACCTCCAAAACAGGCGATAACTTTGTCGGGATATTCGCCTGCCATTGCCATTTGTTTCTCGGCTTCCAACCCAATCACTGTTTGGTGTAGCGATACATGATTAAGTACCGAACCCAGAGTGTACTTGCAGTGAGGAGTGGTAGTCGCCAGTTCTATCGCTTCTGAAATGGCTGTTCCAAGACTTCCTTGATGGTGTGGGTCACGGGTGATGATATCTTTTCCAGCGCGTGTAGACATAGAGGGCGAACCTTCTACGGTTGCGCCAAAGGTGCGCATAATACTACTGCGATAAGGTTTTTGCTGCATGGAAATCTTAACTTGATACACAGCGGCTTCCAAACCAAAAATCTTTGCCGCATAACTTAGAGCCGCTCCCCACTGCCCAGCACCTGTCTCAGTGGTTACATTTGTAGTGCCTTCTTGTTTACAATAGTAGCATTGTGCCAATGCCGAATTGATTTTGTGTGAGCCAAGTGGATTGACACTTTCGTTTTTGAAGTAAATGTGAGCAGGGGTGTCAAGTGCTTTTTCCAATGCGTATGCCCGTACAAGGGGTGTTGCACGATAGTAGGTGTACATTTCACGTACGGGTTCAGGAATATCAATCCAAGCATGTTGCGTATCTAACTCTTGTTTAGAGCACTCTAAATTAAAGATGTGCGCTAAATCTTCTACTGTGACAGGTTGCTTTGTTTTTGGATTTAGTAAAGGCAAAGGTTTGTTCACCATGTCTGCCTGAATGTTATACCATTGTGTAGGTATCTCGTTCTCCTGAAGTATAAACTTTTTTTGTTTACTCATCTTCTGTTGTTTTTATTTGTTCTTTATAATGATGAAACCCTTAGTGATAAGAAAGTTATTGACACAATAGCAATCTGTCTTTGGGTGGTAGTTTTTGCAAAGTTAGCAAAAAGATATTACTTCTCCTGTAAGCATCCATTGAAATTATGTATCTTTGTGTCGAAATATGACGATTATTCTTACCATATTGTCTTACTTTGGGGTGTTGCTTTTGGTCAGTCGACTAACAGCAAAGCAGTCAACCAATGACACTTTTTATCGTGGAAACCGACAGTCTCCATGGTATTTGGTGGCTTTTGGGATGATAGGTGCTTCCATCTCGGGCGTTACTTTCGTCTCTGTACCCGGCATGGTGAATACCATTGGGATGACCTATCTGCAAACTTGCTTGGGGTTTGTCTTGGGCTATGTAGCTGTAGCCTTTGTTCTTCTGCCCATTTATTACCGCTTGAATCTCACCACTATCTATTCTTATTTGCAGCAACGGTTGGGGACAAGGTCGTACAAGACAGGAGCTTGGTTCTTCTTGTTGTCCAAGATGTCGGGTGCAGCGGTTAAGTTTTATGTGGTCTGTATGATACTTCAACGCTTCGTACTCGATGCCTTAGGAATCCCCTTTGTGATAACAGTGTTGGTATTGGTTGTGCTCATTTGGCTTTATACTCGTCGAGGAGGTATTAAGACGCTGGTATGGACGGACACCTTTCAAACATTTTGTATGTTCATGGCGCTCATCTTTATCATCATTAATGTCATGTCAATGCTCAATCTGAGTGTCAATGAGGTTGTGACAACGATTGTCCAAGATGAGAGAAGTAGGGTCTTTGTGTTTGATGATTGGGTGTCTAAGCAGAATTTCTGGAAACTCTTTATCAGTGGAATCTTTATTGTAGTGGTGATGACAGGGCTTGATCAAGACATGATGCAAAAGAACCTGACCTGTAAGACGCTACGAGAAGCCCAAAAAGATATGTGTACTTATGGACTTGCCTTTGTACCTGCGAACCTCTTATTTTTATGCTTAGGCGTGTTGCTGTCGATGCTCGCACAGCAAGAAGGGATAGCATTGCCAAGCTCGGGCGATGAACTGTTGCCCATGTTTGCAGCGACAGGCAAAATGGGAAACATGGTCGTGGTGTTGTTCACCATTGGTATTGTGGCGGCATCGTTCAGCAGTGCCGATTCTGCACTGACGGCATTGACTACGACCTACTGTGTGGATATTAAGGAAAAAGCCGATGATGAGACGTTACGGCATCGAGTACATGCAGGAATGAGTGTGGTGTTTATTATCTTTATACTGCTATTTAGAACCTTCAACTCAACCAATCTCATTGATGCCATCTACATACTTGTCTCTTATACGTATGGACCTTTGTTAGGACTCTTTGCTTTTGGCTTATTTACCAAATATCAAGTGACAGATCGTTGGGTTCCTTATTTTGCCATTCTCTCCCCGATTTTGTGTTATGCGTTGAACATTTTGGCACAGCAACTGTGGGGGTATCATTTTGGATATGAACTATTGATGCTCAATGGCGCCTTTACTTTTGCTGGTTTGTATGTAACGAGGAAGAAAGAATATTTGCGCATTGGGCATTAAGCGATGCTGGCTTCGCACATGAAATCAGGCACATGGCACTTTTATTTCTCGCTGCTTCCTCCTCTTTCAGTTGAAAACTTCCGCATAAAAGAAAAGAGGAAGCACGAACAGCGATGGTGTCTATTCGCTTAACCACCCCTGTTGATGTTTCCTCTCTTGCTGTGATTGTAGGTGAGATTAGAGTTTGTCAAACTCCAAATGGAAGTTGACAACGGCTTCGATGCCACGCCAAATCATGTCTAAGGGCATGTTCTCGTTAGGCGAATGTATGGCATTCGATTCTAAGCCAAATCCCATCAATATCGTTTTTACACCTAATATCTTTTCAAAGGTGGCAATAATAGGGATGCTACCTCCACGGCGCACAGGTAAAGGACGTTTACCGAAGGCCTTTTCGAAACCACGCTCGGCAGCCTGATAAGCTGGCAGGTCGATAGGGCAAACGTACGCCTGACCGCCATGCAGCGACTGGATGTCCACCTTAACTGTCTTAGGTGCTACTCGTTTGAAATAGTCTACCACCAACTGTCCAATCTTCTCATGGTCTTGGTGAGGTACTAATCGGGTGGAAAGCTTGGCGTATGCCTTTGAGGGAAGTACTGTTTTCGACCCCTCGCCTGTATATCCACCCCAGATACCACATACGTCAAACGATGGACGGAAGCCGTTTCGCTCAATGGTGGAGAAGCCTTTTTCGCCAAAAAGTTCGTCTACTCCAATGTTTTGTTTGTATGCTTTTTCGTCGAAGGGTATAGCTGCCACCAACTTACGTTCTTCTGTTGGTATGTCTTCTACGTCGTCATAAAAGCCGGGAATGGTTATCCTGCCGTCCTCGTTGGTGACATCCGCAAGGAGTTTGCATAGCACATTGATAGGATTGGCAACAGCACCACCGAAGTGTCCCGAATGCAAATCGTGGTTAGGACCCGTCACTTCTATCTGCCAATACGCCAAACCACGCAGCCCAGTAGTGAGAGAAGGCAGGTCGGCAGAAAGCATGCTGGTGTCTGAAACCAAGATAACATCGCATTTTAGCAACTCTTGATGTTCGGTACAGAAGTCGCTCAAGCTTGGCGAGCCAATCTCTTCCTCGCCTTCTAAAATGAATTTGACGTTGTGTTTTAAGAGGTTGTGCTTAACAACATATTCAAATGCCTTGGCTTGGATAAACGACTGCCCCTTGTCGTCATCGGCACCACGCGCCCAAATATGTCCATCTCTTATTTCTGCTTCAAAGGGATTGCTCTTCCAAAGCTCGAAAGGTTCGGCAGGCATCACGTCATAATGTCCGTAAATAAGCACGGTCTTCGCCGTTGGATCGACCATCTTTTCGGCATAAACAATAGGATTTCCCTTGGTAGGCATAATTTCTACTTTGTCTACTCCTGCCATGAGGAGCAACTCTTTCCAGCGGTTAGCGCAGGCAATCATATCTTGGTGATGTTCTGGTTGTGCACTTACGCTGGGGATGCGGATAAGGCTAAATAGCTCATCCAACATTCTTTCTTGGTTTTCTTTGATGTAGTTTTGCATGATTGTTAAGTTGATAAGGGGGTTAGTTGAATAGTTGACGAGTGGATAGTTCACAAGGTGACGAGTGGATAGTTGACAAGTTGACGAGTAGTTTGTTGACGAGCGGAGCGTTTTTGAGTAGGAGTGATGGGTTAATTGTTCAACAGTCCATAAAACTTTTTCGCTTGTTCGTCTCTCAATCAGTCAACAAAATCTGTTAATACCATTGTATTGCATTTCCGTATCCACTGCGCTTGTCATATTTCAGTGCATCCATAAGGGTGGCAGCATTGGCACGGAACGTGAAATTATAGCTGGTATAAGGTGCCAACACCACAGAGCAACTCATGTTGAAGCAATGTAAATCTCGTTGAAGAGAAGCGGTTGTCATGGATAAGGCTTTGTTCTCAAAGTCATAACCCGAAGAGAAACTGATGTTCCAGCCGTCGCTCAGACGGACATTCCCACTGACATTCAGAGTCTGCGTAAACTTATAAGGATAGCGCATGGTATCATAATTAAATCTTGACACAGTGCGGTCTTCGCTCATAGTGATGCCATAACCGAAAGTGATAGACCATGGAAGTTTGAATGGCATATAGCCGTCATCATCCGTTTCCGCCATCTCACCGCCTTTTTTGCGCTTTGCTCCACGCTGTGCGTCAATCATATCTTTATCCAAGTTGGTATCAATATCGGTGTCGGGACCTTCTTCATCGTTTTTGTTTCGTTGCTTGTTGTCGGTCTCTTCACTCTTGCCGCCGAACAGTTTTTTTATCTTTTCTGGTGTCAGCGTATAGGAGATGTTTTGTGACATGCCCTGAAAACGTCCGAAACGTCCCATTCCCCATTCCGTTCGGTTGCCCTCGTAAGGGATGCCTTTCTCATCAACTTCGTAAGCGTATGAAGCAAATCGAGCATTCATGTTAAAGGTGTAATTCTTCCACCACTTCAAACGAATGCGCATATTCAAATCGCTTAATGGCTTTTCTTTGGCTGCCATGTTGTATGACATCTGAAGTCCAAGCTCGTCAATGATACTGATTTTCTTTAGTCCCGTAGAGTCTTTGTCGCTCTTTACCTTCATCTCGATGTTATTACCCAAATCTACAGAGATGTTTCCGCTGCGTCCACGACCCGGAACAGAATACATACCGTTTTGATAAGGTGAATAGCCTACGAGCGATACGTTGCCGTCTGCATCGGTTTTTTGATAATAATCATAATAGCCATAACGACGACTACCAAAGTCGGGTGCATAACTAAACGATATAGAGGGCGTGATGACGTGACGGATAGCCTGTACTTTATCCCCAAAAATCTTACGGTTGGGAATAAACATACCATACAATTTAGTGGACATTCCCAAGTTGAGCGACCAGTTATAAACGTTATTAAAGCCGTAAATGGTATCGGTTTTCTCTGTTTGGGTGCGGTCATTCCACGACTTTTTCACTTTACTTGAGTACATTCTATCCGTGAAATTGAATGATGGATTCACGTTGAGATAATTGAACAAAGTAAAGTTTGCGCTGATTGGAATATCGTGTTGAAAGCCATTCTTCCAATCTTTAATCAAATTAGATTTGAAGAGTTTGTCTTCTTTTGTGGTGATAGAATTGGAGAAACGTCCTGTATAACTCATTGAAATCTTCTCGTACCAGCGTTCATCTCCTACAAGGTGCTTGCGCTTGAAGGGGTAAAAACGACTAATGCTGATATTCAAATCGGGCAGTGTCATGGCGATAGAAGAGTCGCGCATGTTCTGTGAAAGGTTTGCAGAACTACTGAGTGACATGCCTATACTGGAGAAGGTGGTGCTCCAACTGACGGAAGATGTTCGTGTACTCTGTGTTAGTGATTGTGGATTATACAAGCTCGTGAGGTTATTTCTCTCATAACTGGAGGATGCAAAGTTCACACTGGCTGATAAAGAACTAAAAGGATTGGCTTTTTGGTCTTGTCGATGACTCCACTGCACCTTGTAGCTTTGTTGGCGAGAGTAATCTGGCAGTCCCTTGTCTCCTGTTCTTGAATCTTGATAACTCAGAAGCACACTACCATTAAAGCGGTAGCGTTTGTTATAATTGCTGGCTAAAGTGATGCCCCATGAGCCTTTGGTATAAATCTCGCCTAATACCTTCAAATCGATTTTGTCACTGATAGCAAAGTAATAACCACCGTCTCTTAGATAGAAACCTCTATCCATTTCATCTCCGTAGGTAGGCATGATGAAGCCTGATGAATAACTCTTGGTAAACGGAAAGAATCCGTATGGGACGGCAAGTGGCAGAGGTACATCGGCTACAACCAAGTAAGCGGGACCGAAAACCACATCCTTACCCGGGCGAACCTTGCCTCTTGACAGCGCAATATAGAAGTCGGGATGAGGCTTGTCACACGTGGTATAACGACCATGTTCCATATATACCACGCCCGAGGAGTCGCGTTTGGAACGTTCGCTCCGCAAAAATCCATCCTCTTGTTGGGTGTACACGTTGTTAATAAGCCCTTTTTTGGTCTTGAAGTTGAACGCCATGGTATCACTCTCGTATGAATCTTGTCCTAATTTGAACACGGGTGTACCTTCCAAAGCCTTGGTGGCAGTATCTTTTATGGCACCTGTGGCGTGTACAATGTTGCTATCCAAGCTCATTCGTATCTTCTCACTTTTAAGGTCCATGTTTTCGTATTTCACCGTTGAAGAGCCAAATAGGTGGGCTGTCTTGGTTTTGGCGTCGTAGATAAGAGAGTCGTCAGCGGTGTATTCTACAGGTGCATCAATGCCTTTTGATTTTCTACGGTTAAGCGAGTCCAAACGAATTGAGTCGTCAATGATTTGGTTGTGCTTCTGAATAGCAAGCTGCAACGAGTCTAAGGTGAGCGTGTCTTTGGTGTTGTTGGTACGTTGTGTCTTTGCTGTGTCTGTTCGATGAGATTGCGTAGAGTCACCTACACGCAAGGTATCGCGTAAAGACGCTTGTTGCTTGGCGTAGGAATAGAAATTATTGACGTCTGCCATTACGAATACGAAGACGAACAATAGCAAAGCTATGACCGAATGAGTCCTCATTTAAGTTGCAAAATTACATAAATAAGCCTGAATAGACATGCAATTTTCTATTTTTAACTAATAGACCAAATAATGACGAATGCGTACGTTCTATTCAAACTTTTGCATCCATTGTTTGAAGCGTTGAGCTCCTCCGTTGCCAAACCTTTTAACGCTTTTCAGTGCCTGTTCTGGTGTTCTAACACGGTCAAGATGCGTTTTTGAGTAAAACTTATCCGCATAGCAGATGACCTGTTCTTCCAGTGTCTCGGGTAGAAAATTCTGATAGGGGAGTGGTAAATTTTGTTCGAGGATATTGCTTAATTCGATTCCTGCACCTGTATGGCGTTCACAAACACGTGCATGACGTGGAAAACCTGCCGTGCGTAACATTTCTGCACCAATGATACCATGCTTAATATAAGGCTCCGTACCAAAGCAAAATATACCTGGCGCATTGCACTTTACAATGCCTATGTCGTGTAACATCGCCGCCTCTTCAATGAATTGTCGGTCGAGTTGTAACTCTGGATGACAATCCACAATCTGTAAAGCCTTATCTGTAACACTTTTACTGTGGGTTAATAGAATCTTTTTCAGCTCGTTTTCTTCGGGATAATATTGATTGATAATGGAGCGATAATCCATGATAAAACCAGTTTTAATTATCAAAAAGCTCATCTTTCAAAAGAATTTAATGAAAGATGAGCTGTAAATATACAAGTCGAAAACGGCATTACGATGCCTGTTCCCGTTCTATATAGCCAATGACATCGCCCTTGTTGAGTTTGCTGCCTTGCTTTGCATTCACTTCAACAAGTTTGCCTCCCAAGGCTGCAGGTATCTCTACGAACTCACCCCATGGTGCTTGTATGTAGCAAAATACATCGCCCTCTTGGTATTCTTTGCCAATGTAAGGCTCTACGGAGGGTGCGCATTCGCCTTCTCCATTGAACTCCCAGAACACTTGTCCTTTAACAGGAGCTACAATGGCATCGGCTTTGGCATGCTTAAAGGCTGTGAGTTCTTCTTTTGATACCTTGCTACCAAGCTTAGCATCTTTTGCCTTTTGCAGGTCTGCCAAGAAGTTTTTCTTGGCTTGTCCACTCTTGTAGTTGCGATATTGCTCTGGGTGCATTGCCAATTCGAATAACTCTTCATCGTCTTTTCCAAAGTCCCAACCATTCTCTTGCATTTCTTTCTTGAAGTCGTCCAAGTTGTTTTTGAGCAATGTATGAGGGTCGGCATCGGTAAATTCGAATCCTTTTTCCTTTGCAAGGTCGACTAATACTTGGTCTACTTTGCCAGGTACCTTGCCACTCTTGCCGAGAATCATGCCCCACATCGAGTCGTCCATCATGACAAAGCGTCCTTTTCCTTGCTCAATTGTCAAGAGATTCATCAAAGCGATGTTCTTGGTATATTGCGAGAATGGCGTTACCAAGGGTGGATAGCCCACGCGTGGCCATACGTATGCCACTTCATCAAACAGTTTGATGAGCATGTCATCAGTAGAAAGCTCTTCTTCTCCTTTTTTCTTTCTGATATTATTAATGGTGCTATGAATGCCTGCTAAGTCTGCCATCATGCTTCCCATCATTCCTCCTGGTAAGCCACAGCCCAACAGCAATGAACTCATAATCTTGTTTTGAGGATTGATGAAATATCCCAACCAGTCGTCTATGAACTCCTGAGTCAAGGCACGTGCCTTCATGTAAGCGTCCATATTGATTTCTGGTACATCGAATCCCGCTGTTTTCAACATACTCTGAACAGAGATAACGTCGGGGTGTACCTTGCCCCAAGATAGGGGTTCGATAGCCACATCCAGGATATCAATGCCATTTTTGGCTACCTCCAACATCGATGCCATAGACAGTCCAGGACCCGTATGACCGTGATATTCGAGGATAATTTCTGGATGTTTGTCTTTTATCATCTTGGTTAACTGTCCCAAGAAAGTAGGTTGACCGATGCCAGCCATATCTTTCAAACAGATTTCTTCTGCACCAGCCTCTATCAAAGTGTCTGCTATTTGAACATAATAATCCAAAGTGTGGATAGGAGATGTGGTGATACACAGTGTTCCTTGTGGTGTCATGCCCGCTTCTTTTGCCCACTTAATGCTTGGAATAATATTGCGTACATCGTTCAGACCGTCGAAGATACGGGGGATGTCCACGCCTTGTGCATGCTTTACACGATACATCATGGCGCGCACATCGTCTGGAACGGGATACATACGCAAGGCGTTTAATCCACGATCCAACATGTGTGTCTTGATGCCTACCTTATTAAATGGGGCACAGAAAGCACGCACGGCATCATTAGGATTCTCGCCTGCCAATAAGTTCACCTGTTCAAAGGCACCACCATTGGTTTCTACACGAGCAAAACACCCCATCTCTATGATGACGGGAGCAATTCGTTCTAATTGATCTTTGCGTGGCTGAAATTTACCAGATGACTGCCACATGTCTCGGTATATGAGACTAAATTGTATTTTTCTCTTCATATTTTTCTCTTTATCAACCTTTACACGGTGTTGCAAAATTACGCAAAAAAAATCAATTAGACCATTGCCATATTCTTTTTTTAAGATTTATAGCATTTCAACTTTTCAAAACAAGCGAGCCGAAGTGCTTTTCACAATGAAGGCACATCGGCTCGCTAAAGGTCTTATTGGGATAGAATGAATTGTTCAAAGATATTGTCTTACAAACTTATTCTATTCCATTACACGTTTTTTATTTCGTAGGTACTTCTTCCAAAGCTTGCTTTAAGAATTGCCAGAAAGGCTCTACAGTCTTGATAAGGCAACGCTCTGTCGAGGTATGTGGGCTGCGAATGGTAGGGCCAAACGATACCACGTCCAAGTGAGGATATTTGCCTAAGATGATGGAACACTCCAGTCCGGCGTGGTCTACCTGTACGATACCTTCTTCGTTGTTTTGTTCTTTGTAAACTTTCAACAGCATTTTGAGTAGTTCGCTATCAGGATTTGGATCCCAACCGCCATAACTACCACTGAAACTTACTTTCATTCCTGCCATATTGAAACAGCTCTGGAGCATTTCAGACACATAGGCTTTCATCTCTTCGCTGGAAGAACGAGCCAATATCTTGAACGAAGCCTTGCCAGCTTCAATATCTATAATGGCTAAGTTTGAAGAGGTTTCTACCACTGAAGGTAAAGACGGAATCATGCGTTCTACCCCATTGTGGCAGGCATAGATAGCTGCTATCAAGTTGTCCTGAATAGCTTCTGGTACTTGTGTCTTTGGCGTTGCAACCTCTTCTACTGTCAATTCGATACCTTTCTCAATATCTCTGTATTCTTCAATGAACTCTTCTTTCCAGTCTGTAGCCAATTCTTTCAGCGCTTCAACGTTCTCTTTGGGGAGCGTAAGAACCACTTCGGCTTTGAACGGAATGGCATTGCGCATGTTGCCTCCGTGCCATGTAGCGAGTCTTGCTTCTGTTTGGCGAATGGCATCGTGTACAAAGCGCACCATCAGTTTGTTGGCATTGCCACGACCCTCATGTATTTCCAAACCAGAGTGTCCGCCACGAAGTCCAGATAGTGTAACCTTTACAGCAGCATCTGTGCTATCTGTTTCTACTTCTTTATAATCTAATTCTGCAGTAATATCGATGCCGCCTGCACTACCGATGACGAATTTGCCCCAAGTCTCTGAGTCTAAGTTCATCAGGATGTCGCCTTCCAGTTCTCCTTCTGGCAGGGCATTGGCTCCAAACATTCCCGTTTCCTCGTCAGCAGTAATGAGTCCTTCGATAGGTCCGTGCTTCATTTCTTTGTCTTCCATGACAGCCATGATAGCTGCCACACCCATTCCGTTGTCAGCACCCAATGTAGTGTTGTTGGCTTTTACCCATTCTCCGTCAATATGTGTTTCGATGGGGTCGGTTTCAAAGTTGTGATGACTCTCTGGTGCCTTTTGAGGAACCATGTCCATGTGTGCTTGTAAAATCACCGTTTTGCGGTTTTCCATGCCTGGTGTTGCAGCTTTTTTCATGACTACGTTGTCCGCCTTATCGATATAGGCTTCAACACCTGACTTTTTAGCAAAGTCGAGTAAGAACTGTTGCACTTTCTCCAGATGTCCTGAAGGGCGTGGAACTTGTGTCAATGCGTGGAAATTACGCCACACACACGTTGGTTTTAAATTTTTAATTTCACTCATAGTATTTAAATTTATGGAGTTTCAGCCGTCATGTAGTTCTACATTTAGCTAACTGCTCCGGATGAAAAAATGCAATGTATATTATGTTTCGTCAGCAAACCGTAGGTTGCCAGCTTTCACTGATTTTAGTCTTTTTTGTGTGAATGACAGCATTATCCACGCATAAATGCCCAATACCGCCACGAGCAATGTTTGTACCGAGTGTACAATGAGAACAAAGTACAGGGCATCGGTATCGGCAACACCGTACAGGATGAGCATGGTTTTCACGGCAAAGTGCCATGGCCCTGCACCGTTTGGCGTGGGTACGATGACCGCAATAGACCCCACGATGAAGGTAACTAATGCACACGACAGTCCTAAGTGAGCCGTTGCCTCAAAGCAAAAGAAGGTGAGATAGTAGTGCAAGAAATAGCACAACCATATTGCCAAGGTAAAAATCAGGAACAAAGGGATGTTCTTTACTTTTCGTAGAGATGTGATTCCTTGCCCTATATCGTGCAACGTTGTTTTCACCTTATTATATATAGACAATTTCTTCGCTAAGAAGAACACCAATATCAATACGGCTACGGCACATATAGCCGTCACAATGTAGCCAGCAGTGGAAAACTGTTGGAGGATGGTATCTACGTTTGTACCCGTATGGATAAAGAAGGTGTCGAAAATCTTGATTTGTGCAATGAAGGTCAGCACGGTAATGAACAGTACCAATATAGTGTCAATGACCCGCTCGGTGACTACCGTTCCTAAGGCTTTGGGAAACGAAACGTTGTCGTAGCGGTTCAGTACACCACATCTGGCAAACTCGCCAACGCGTGGAATCACTAAACTAACGGCATACGAAAGGAACACAGCATTGAGTCTGACTGATGTTCTGGAACGTTCACCTAAAGGCTCCAACGTTTGTTTCCAGCGCCAACCTCTAAAAGCTTCTGCTAAGATTCCAAACGGAAAGGATAGCCACATCCATGTCCAATCCATCTCTTCGAACACTACATTCTTGATGAGTTGGAAATCAAAATCGCGATACATCCAAAACAGAATAGCACTGCCCAACAACAAGGATAAGGCAACGTTGACAGTTTGATGATTGAACAGTTTCATAAAGTGCTATTAACGAATTTGGAGTAACATGCAACTAAGCATTTTCTATTTTATGTAGAGATAGCGCAAGCCGAAACCAGAAAAAGTTTACTTATTTTGGTGAGGCGCAGCCTATCTTATGCAAAGATAGCGCAAGCCGAAACCAAAGAAAGTTTACTTGTTTTGGTGAGGCGCAGCCTATCTTATGCAAATTTACAGTAATTTGCGAGGATAACCAAATAAATAAAAAGCTTTTTACGGATGTTTTTCTACTTGTTTCTTTGATTTGTATCAACAAAACGGGGTAAAACTGGGTAGAATGTGCTAAATTGTTTGCGCACACAGTTAATTGTCCCTATCTTTGCATCGACAATAAGAAAAAGGATAACAAATTTAAAAGAAAGGTAAAAAGATTATGGTAACAATTATGACTTTAGCTGTTGTAGCGATAACTGTCGCACAAGCTATTCATTTAGGAAACAAGATTAACTTCAAGAGCAAGTAAATCTTGTCTTTCCTTTTTAGAAAGAAAGAATTTTTAGTTTAACATATCAAAGGGGTTGTGTCAGTGTCGGCACAACCTTTTTTCATTCTCGGTGGTTTGGAGTGAGAATAGGAAACAGGTTTTTGCACAGTATTCGACTTTCTTATTGTAAGAAAACTTTACCATTTAACCCTCTGAATACTTGCGTTATAGTCCCTTAACCCATATTTTATCTGAAATATCGCAAAATTTTAAGTGTTTGATTATCAGTTGTTTGTGTTTTTATGTTGAAATTTTGCGACCTTGAAGCATTCATTTAGTGGTATTGATGCATGGAGATAAGCTGGTTATTTGCGATAGATAACGGTGTTGAAACATTGTTTCAGCACGATTAAGTCATGTTTCTATCAAAAGAATGGGCTGTTTTTAGGTAAAAAACTCCTATCTTATTCTCTTTTTAATTCTATTATAAAGAAAACTCAGATAAAAATAATGGCGATTTTGTAAATTAAATTCAGAGGAATTAACTTAATTCCAAACCTAAGTTATGACAAAGTTTGTCCAGCTGTGGGTTCTCTTTTTTGAGCAGCTCAAAGATTTCACGCTTCGAGTAAATCTTCGTCACTTCCTGCGCTTCTGCCAGTCGAAGAGAGAGTAACAGATTGTTGTTTTGAAGTAGCATGCGTAGAGTTGCTTGTATCTTGCCTTTGATGTCCTGCAGTTGCTTCAATAGGATGTCGTTTTCGATGACCACTTCTACCTGTGGAAAGGTGGTGATTTGTGGTAAAAGGTTTTTCATTCTTTGGGATAAACCTATCTTTTCTGGTGGCATTCGGTTGCACATCACATTCCACTGTATCCTCAACTCTTCGTTGCTAAAAGTAGTACTTGCAGAAGTTGTTTGTTGTTGGGTTTCGGCTTGAGTGATATTTTTTGTAGATGTGTTGCGTAAACTTCCAAAGGATATCCCTAAGTCAGAAATTTTTAGACGTGGTCTTGTAGGTTGTGTGTTGGAGTTGGTTTGTACATTCGTATCTTTCTTCTCGAATGCAGAAGAGAGTTGAGAGTGGGAGGCATTTACTGGAGACACCTTGCTGGTCTCTAAGCCTACCACCTGTTGTGTTGTCTCTCCGTCCTTCACGGGAGCCAACTTTTTGAACAAGGATTTTAAGCGTTTGGGGCTACGCCCCACACCCGCAGGAGTGTCATCGGGCTGCGTAATTTGAGCTATCTGAATCAAGGTAATCTCTACCAGTAAGCGTTTGTTGCTGCTTTGTCGATAGTTGATGTCGCATTGATTGAGCAATTTCAGAGCTTGGTACAAGAAAGTCGTAGGGCATTTCTTTGCTTGTTCTTCGTATTTTTGGCGTTGTTGCTGGCTTACCTCTAATAAGGGAAGCGTTTGTGCATCCTTTGCCATGAGCACATTCCTGATGTGCGATGCCAATCCATTAATGAAGTGACCTCCCGCAAAGCCTTTGGCAATGATGCTGTTGAGTAGAAGCATCGCATCGCTCACTTTGTTTTGAAGGCTTAGGTCTACAATGTTGAAATAATTATCTGTATCAAGTACATTGAGATCTTCTGTCACTTTAGTATACGTAATGTTGCCTTGACAAAAACTGGCAGCTTGATCAAAGACCGATAAAGCGTCGCGCATGCCACCATCTGCCTTTTCTGCAATGATGTTGAGGGCCTCGTCTTCGTAAGTAATCCCTTCCTTTTCGGCTACTTTTTTGAGATGGTTAATGATGTCGTTCGTCGTCATGCGTTCGAAATCATAAATCTGACAGCGTGACAATATCGTTGGCAAAATCTTATGTTTCTCGGTAGTCGCCAAGATAAAAATAACGTGAGCGGGCGGCTCTTCCAGCGTTTTCAGAAACGCATTGAATGCCGATGTGGAAAGCATGTGTACCTCGTCGATGATGAACACCTTGTACTTACCAACCTGAGGCGGTATGCGTGTCTGGTCCATGAGCGATTTGATGTTCTCCACGGAGTTGTTACTGGCAGCGTCAAGTTCAAAGATATTGTATGATCTTTGTTCGTTGAAGGCTTTACAACTCTCACATTCGTTGCAGGCTTCGCCATCTGCTGTGGGGTGCAGGCAGTTGATTGCTTTGGCAAAAATGCGAGCGCAAGTTGTTTTACCTACGCCACGAGGACCGCAAAAAAGGTAGGCGTGTGCCAGCTTTCCGCTTTTTACGGCATTTTTAAGAGTAGTGATGAGCGCTGTTTGTCCTACCACTGTGTCAAAAGAAGTGGGGCGATATTTGCGCGCAGATACAATATAATCTTTCATTATAAGGGATATTAGTGGTGCAAAGATAACAAAAAGATTACAGATGTTCACATGGGGTAACTGTTTATTTGTTAATTAGATAAAATTCTGAATAAGACATTTTTCGATTCCGATTATATTCACTATTTTTGCAACATATTATAATTATTGCTTGTGAGTCGGTTCAATATCATACTGAGTTTTATCAGTCATTATAAATATCTGATAGTCATTGTCGGAGGTATTCTTATCGTTGGATTTCTCGATGAAAATAGTTTCTTAAAGCGTGTCCAATTGGAATGGCAAATAAGTGATTTGAAAGCAGAGATTGAGAAATATAGTATTCAAAACGAAATCAGCACTCAAAAGCTGCGTGAGCTAAAGCGTAATCCCAATGCAATCAAGAAAATCGCCCGCGAAAACTATTTCATGAAAGCCGATGATGAAGATATTTTTGTGCTGAGTGACGACCAAGCAACACAACAATCAAAATCTACAGATGAAGCAACTGAGTAAAGTTCAGAGTATTTTATTTCTTTCTGGCGGAGCGATGATGGTTATCGGAGCAGGCTGTTTCGCCTTTATGTGGCAACAACACATTGTGTGTTGGATCTATTTATTAGGAGCTTTGCTCTTTGGTGTCATACAAATGATGCAAACGTATGAAGGAAGTTTGCTCACGGTGAAACGCCTAAAAAAAATCATGACCTTTGCAGATGTGCTTTTCATACTATCTGGTTTGCTCATGGTGGATATGGTATTCCAATTTTTTAAGGCAGCCTTTTCCAACTATCTCACCTATTATCAACTTGTTTATAATAAGTGGGTCGTCCTTCTTTTGGTTGCTGCGCTGCTGGAAATGTACACCATGCATAGGATAGGGCATGAACTATCCAAGGCGAAGTCGTAGACCTTGTTGTATTCCCAAAAAATACTAAAAGCAAAGGTAGTCATGATAAATTGCCTTAAATATTTTTGTTCGTCCGCAATACATATTATCTTTGCATGTGATAGACGACTTTCCGATTTTGAAATCCTGTGCAGCGAATATCAATTGGTGTCATCTTTAACGAAAATAGAATCAGACAATATCGGTTTTCATACTGTTGGGTTGAAATCTCTACTCGTCTAAATTACAATTGCTTTAAGAAAACATATATGAATAAAACCTTATACCTACTTATTGCTGTATTAGCTTTTACCTCTTGTGCTAATACGTATAATATCCAAGGTTCATCGAATGTAACCGACTTGGATGGTAGAATGCTGTATCTGAAGGTACTGGAAAACAATGATTTTAAGAGTGTTGACTCCTGTGATGTGACTCATGGACAGTTCCATTTTACGGGTCATATCGATACTGCTCGTATGGCAAATATCTTCATGGACGATGAGAGCGTGCTGACATTTGTATTGGAAGAGGGCGATATCAACATCAAAATCAACAATACACAACAAACAGTTAGTGGCACACCATTGAATGAGAAGTTGTTTAAGTTCTTCAAAGAGTACAATCAACTCAAAAACCGAGAAGCTGAGTTGGTGCATAAACATGACCAAGCCATTATGAATGGTAGTGATATGGCTTTAGTCAATGCCGAACTGAATGCGGAGGCAGCTAAGTTAAGTCAAAAAGAAGACCATTTAGTAACAACGTTTGTCACCGATAATTTTGATAATGTTTTAGGACCGGGTGTTTTCTTTATGGTCACTATTGGTAATCAATATCCTGAATTAACTCCATGGATAGAGGATATCATGAGTAAAGCTACATATCAATTTAAGAATGATCCGTATGTCAAGGACTATTATCAGAAAGCCTTGGAGAATGAGCAAATCATGAATGGAATGAAAGAAATGCCTGCTGCGGTTAATCAAATTCCATCCAATGCACAACAACTGCCACCGCCAGCTTCGCCTGCTGATTTGGCAAAACCGTCTGAATCCAAAGAGTAAAAACATTATTTTTCATGGCTATCTTTATACATGGTGGTACATTAGTCAACGAGGGTAGGGTCTTTCGAGGCTCTATCGTCATCGAAAAGGATCGTATCGCCCACATTGTTCCAGAAGGTCAGCAACCCTGCGGCAATGATTATCAAGTAATAGATGCTACGGGATGTTCTGTCATTCCGGGTGTGATTGATGAACATGTACATTTTAGAGAGCCAGGACTTACCGCAAAGGCTGATATTGAAACAGAGAGTAGGGCAGCTGCTTATGGTGGAGTAACTTCGTTTTTCGACATGCCGAACACCGTTCCTCAAACGACTTCGTTGGAGGCTTTGCAGCAAAAACACGAATTGGCACAGCGAAACAGTCACATCAATTACACTTTCTTTTTTGGCGCTTCCAATAACAATGCTGCCCTGTTTTCACAACTTAATCCACATATCGTGCCTGGCATAAAGTTGTTTATGGGTGCCAGTACGGGAAATATGTTGGTAGATAGAAGTGATGTCTTAACGAAAATCTTTCGCACTGCACCCCTTCCAGTCATGACACACTGTGAGGACACCGAGCTAATTCGTCGTAACACGACTGCCTTTAAGGCGAAGTTTGGCGATGATCCTGCCATGAAATATCATCCTTTGATTCGTAGCGAAGAGGCTTGTTATCAATCTACAGTTTTGGCTGTGCGCCTTGCCAAGAAATATGGGACACGCCTTCACGTGGCTCACCTAACTACTGCAAGAGAGTTAGAACTGTTTGGCGAGCAAGAAAACATTACGGCAGAAGCGGTAATAGCTCATTTGATGTTCTCGGAAGAAGATTATTCAAGATTGGGAAGCAAGATAAAATGCAACCCTGCTGTAAAGCAAAAAGCAGACCGACAGGCACTGCGAGCCGCTTTGACCAATGGAAAAATATACACCATCGGCACCGATCATGCGCCTCATCTGCTTAAAGATAAAGAAGGAGGGAGTTGTAAAGCCGCTTCTGGCATGCCCATGATACAGTTCTCGTTGCCTGCAATGTTAGGGTTGGTAGATGAGGGTGTACTCACCATAGATCGTCTTGTAGCATTGATGTGTCATCATCCAGCCCAATTGTTTGAAGTGAATGACCGCGGTTTTTTACGTGAAAACTACAAGGCAGACATCACGATAGTAAAACCGCATACCCCTTGGACGGTGACCGAGGATATAATTCAAAGTAAATGTAAATGGAGTCCAATGTTGGGACATACTTTCCATTGGAAGGTTATGCAAACCATTTGTAACGGTCACATTATTTATAATAACGGTCAATTTGATAGTAACTATCGTGGCGAAGCTTTGCGTTTCAGGTAGTCATTGCGCCAGTGGTTTTATATCTTTATACTCCCTTGTGGGCTAAAATAAAGCTATGATTGCAAGAATATTGATTTTTTTGCTGTTTCTCATCGTATTGCCAGATTTATATATAGATCTACATTACTTCCGCAAGAAACCCACCTATACCCGGTGGAAGCGATTGTTGTGGTGGCTACCAGCCATTTTGATGTTGGTATATACGTTCAAAATGGGGACTGAAAAGAACTTCATACCCGACAATCCTGCGTGGATAGACAACTATCTGCTTCTCCTTGGATTATTTGTTGTGCCGAAAGGCATCTTTACTCTCTGCTCTTTGATAGGGTTGGGGTATTGCCGAATTTTCAAAAAGCATCATAATTGGGGCAATTTAGTGGGGTTGTTTTTATCCATTATGGTGATATATATATTGGTATATGGGTCGACTTTCGGTCTTCGTCAATTAAAAATCAATCGTATAGATATCGCTTTTAAGGACTTGCCCCCAGCTTTTGACGGATATCGCATCGTGCATTGGAGCGATGCACATGTAGGGACTTATATGAAATCACGTCGTCCTCTGTTGGAAAGAGCGGTTGACAGTATCCGAAAACAGCAAGCAGACATGGTTGTCTTTACTGGCGATTTGCAAAACTTACAGCCCTCAGAACTTTATCCATTTCAAGACTTGTTCCGTTCCATTCATGCCAAAGATGGGGTGTTTAGCGTGTTAGGAAACCATGATTACAGTGGATATATTGCCGCATCAAATGCTATTAAAGTGGGCAATGAGCGAGAACTCATCTCTCGAGAACGCCAATATGGCTGGCAGTTGCTTCTTAACGAGCATCGAACCATTCATCGTGGAGCCGATTCTATTGTCATTGCAGGTACCGAAAATGACGGACTTCCACCTTATCCTGCAAAGGGAAATGTGCACCAAGCCTTGCGAGGAGTAGGGGACAATGCGTTTGTTGTCATGCTTCAGCACGACCCTTCTGCTTGGCGAAGAATCATTCTGCCACAATCGCATGCACAACTAACGTTGAGTGGGCATACGCACGGAGGGCAGTTAAGTCTGTTTGGAATTAGAATCTCCCAACTCTTATTAAAAGAAGATTACGGACTCTACCGTGACGGCAGTCGTGCACTTTATGTCACTTCTGGCTTCGGTGGTCTTATTCCTTTTCGCTTTGGCGTGTCCAGTGAAATTGCTGTCATCACCCTACATCGACAAAAATAACATTCAGCACATTCTCTATGAAATATTTATATCGTATCTATCAGCTCTTAATAGCTGCCCCCTTAGTGGCATTACTCACCCTGTTAACTACCTTACTGACAACCCTTGGCTGTGTTTTAGGTAACGGACACTTTTGGGGATATTATCCTGGAAAGTGTTGGTCGTGGCTCACCATTCGCATTCTGTTGTTGCCTGTGAAAGTCGAAGGACGTGAACATCTTGACAAAAAGCAGTCTTATGTTTTTGTGAGCAACCATCAAGGCGCCTTCGATATCTTTCTGATTTATGGTTTTTTGGATCGAAACTTTAAGTGGATGATGAAGTATCAGCTTCGCAAGATGCCATTTATTGGAATGGCATGTCAAGCTGCACATCATATTTTCGTGGACAAAAGAGGGACAGCCAAGATAAAACAAACTTATTTAGAGGCGCGCCAAACGCTGAAAGACGGTATGTCTTTAGTTGTTTTCCCTGAAGGAGCGCGCACCTTTACAGGGCATATGGGCGACTTCAAGCGTGGCGCTTACATGTTAGCCAGTGATTTGCAACTGCCTGTAGTGCCGCTAACTATCAACGGATCTTTTCAAGTAATGCCTCGTATGCGTGATATGAAATGGGTTCAATGGCACCCACTCACGCTGACCATACATGAGCCTATCTCGCCAAAGGAGCAGAGTCCAGAGAACATCACTGCCACCCTGCAGGAGAGTTATCAAGTGATAATGAAGGCTTTACCAACAGAGTTACAGGGCTATCAGCCAAACTCAGACCAATAAGATTTTAGACATTCAATAAATATAGACGCATAAAAAATAGAATAGAACGTTTTGTAAATCAAGCGGTTTACATTATCTTTGCATCTATCTATCACCCACAAATATAGCGATTATGAACAAAAGCGACAGCATCGTCATCATTCCGACGTACAACGAGAAAGAGAATATTGAAAAAATTATTCGTGCCGTCTTTGCACTCGATAAATGTTTTCATGTGTTGGTTATAGACGATGGAAGTCCAGATGGCACAGCTTCTATCGTGCATGGCTTGATGCAGAACGAGTTTCAGGATCGATTGTTTATCTTGGAGCGTTCTGGTAAGTTAGGATTAGGAACCGCTTACATTACTGGTTTTAAGTGGGCGTTGCAACAAGATTACGATTATATATTTGAAATGGACGCCGATTTCAGTCACGATCCCAATGACCTGCCACGTCTCTATGCAGCTTGTCACGACGAAGGATACGATCTTGCGATAGGTTCACGCTATGTCAGTGGCGTCAATGTTGTTAATTGGCCCATAGGAAGAGTGTTGATGAGTTATTTCGCATCCAAGTATGTACGGTTTGTTACTGGTTTCAACGTTCACGATACCACTGCGGGTTTCAAGTGCTATAAGCGACGTGTACTCGAAACTATTCCTTTAGATGAAGTCCGTTTTAAGGGTTATGGCTTCCAAATCGAAATGAAATACACTGCCTATAAGATAGGCTTTAAAATCAAAGAAGTACCAGTGATCTTTGTCAATCGCCGTGAGGGAACCAGCAAAATGAGTGGTGGCATCTTTGGTGAAGCGTTCTTTGGCGTGATGCGCTTGCGCTTAGATGGCTGGTTACGTAAATATCCACCAATGCCCAAAGATTAAGGCTTTTGTCTCGTTGGTCATCATCTTATTATCAATATATTTTAATGAAGGAAATAAACCCATTGACGCTGTTGTCTTAAGTCAATGGGTTTGTTGATTAAAACAGTCTGTTCTGGACACCAGAACAGTCTGTTTTAGGCTGCAAAATAGTCTGTTTTGGCAGGTGAAGGCATGTAGATAGCAACATTCCCCCAATGCTTTAGGTTCCTTCATAGATATTGCCATGTTTTAAGGGGCTTTCTCACGTTATTTCGTTACCTTTGTATGCTCAACGCATTTGCGATGAATATACAAGACATTCAACAATTATATGGAGCTTCGCCCCAGGCGGGTGCACTCCGAAAAGCAGTAGAGGACAAATCTGTAAAGACCGTTTTCTTACGGGGACTCGTGGCTTCTGCTGCGCCCATGCTATTTGCTGGCATGGCTGGAAAGTTGCAACAAACCATCCTCTTTGTACTACAAGACGCCGATGAGGCTGGTTATTTTTATCATGACTTAATGCAGGTGATGGGCAATCAGCAAGTGTTGTACTTCCCCTCCTCTTATCGACGTGCTATTAAGTACGGACAACGTGATGCCGCTAACGAAATTCTGCGCACCGAAGTGCTCTCAAAACTGAGTTCAGGAGATCCGCTTTATATCGTTGCTTCGCCCGAATCGCTGTGCGAGTGGGTGGTCTCAAAGCAAAAATTAGAGGAGCGAACCCTACAAGTGGCAGTAGGGCAAACGGTGGATATGCAGACGTTGAAAAAGTCGTTGCGTGCCTTCGAGTTTCATGAAGTTGATTATGTTTACGAGCCGGGACAGTTTGCCGTGCGTGGAAGTATTGTCGATGTCTATTCTTATAGCTGTGAATGGCCATATCGTATCGATTTTTTTGGAGACGAGGTAGATACCATTCGTACGTTTGATGTGCAAGATCAGCTTTCTAAAGAACACAAAAAGCAAGTTCAGATAGTGCCCAAACTGTCGGAGATGAAAGAGGATAGAGTTCCGTTTCTTCAATTATTGCCCTCCACTGCCTTGTTGGTAATGCAAGATTTTACCTACGTTCACGACACCATAGAACGCATATACAACGAAGGATTTGCCAAGCAAGTGATGCAAGAACAGTTGGAAGATGCTACCGAGGTGGAGCAACGAGAATTGATGCACGCTTGGCAAAAGGAACAACAGCTCATTAGTGGGCGACAATTTCTGCAAGACATGGCAGGCTTTAAGCGCATTCAGTTTGGGCAACAATCTGATATGACGCCTCAAGTCTCTATTTCTTTTGATATTACTCCACAACCCCTATTTCATAAAAACTTTGATTTGCAGTACCAAACATTGGCGAATTATGCACATCGGGGGTATGCTTTGTATATTTTTGCGGAGAGTGGAAAACAGGTAGAGCGACTTCGTGAAATCATGAAGGCGCAGCAAGAAAATAATTCCTCTATCCCCATTCAACTTGCAGCGGAGTCTTCCAGTGGAGTAGGAGCTTACTTGCAGTTGCAGGCTCCGAGTGCTCGACCAGCAACAGAAGACGGTGAGAAGGGGACTGTTAAGGGGGCGTCTATTCATGCAGGGTACATAGATCATCAACTTAAAATATGCTGTTTCACCGATCACCAAATATTTGAACGCTTCCATAAGTACAACCTCAAGTCGGATAAGGCACGAGCTGGCAAGATGGCACTCACGCTTAAAGAACTTCAGGAAATGGAGCCGGGCGACTTTATTGTGCATGTTGATTTTGGTATTGGTAAATTTGGAGGTTTGGTGAGAGTTCCTACAGGCAATACGTATCAAGAGATGATTCGCATCATCTATCAGCGAGGCGACATTGTAGATGTTTCGATACATGCGCTGTATAAAATCTCCAAGTATCGTCGTAGCGATACTGGTGAACCTCCTCGTTTGTCTACATTGGGAACAGGTGCGTGGGAACGGCTCAAAGAAAAGGCAAAGAAGCGCATCAAGGACATCGCGCGCGACCTCATCAAGCTCTACGCTAAGCGTCGGCATGAAAAAGGTTTTTCCTTTAGTGCCGATACCTTTATGCAACAAGAATTGGAAGCCAGCTTCTTATATGAGGATACCCCAGACCAAGTGAAGGCAACGGCAGAGGTGAAAGGCGACATGGAGAAAGCGCGTCCCATGGACCGTTTGGTGTGTGGCGATGTAGGGTTTGGCAAGACGGAGGTCGCCATTCGTGCAGCGTTCAAGGCAGCTTGCGACTCCAAGCAGGTGGCGGTGCTGGTGCCAACCACGGTGCTTGCTTTCCAACATTTTAAGACTTTCAAGGAACGTTTGCAGGGCATGCCCGTGAATGTGGACTATCTTTCCCGTGCTCGAAGTGCGAAACAGACCCGTCAGGTGTTGGAGGATTTGGCGGCAGGGCGCATCGACATCATCATCGGAACGCATAAGCTGTTGGGAAAGTCGGTGAAGTGGCACGACTTAGGTTTGCTCATCATCGATGAAGAACAGAAGTTCGGAGTGGCAACGAAAGAAAAGTTAAGGAAGCTGAAGACTAACGTTGACACGCTCACCATGTCGGCAACGCCCATTCCCCGTACCCTACAATTCTCGTTGATGGGCGCGCGCGACATGAGTATTATGCGCACACCGCCTCCCAATCGCTATCCCATTCACACAGAGATAGGTACGTTTGGACACGAAATCATTACCGATGCCATCAACTTTGAGATGAGCCGAAACGGACAAGTATATTTCGTGAACGACCGTATCTCTACGCTGCCCGAGATTGAGAAGATGATTAAAAAATATGTACCCGATTGCCGTGTAGCGATTGGGCATGGTCAGATGCCGCCCGAACAGTTGGAGAATGTCTTGATAGACTTCATGAATCATGATTACGATGTGTTACTCTCAACTTCGATTATTGAGAATGGTATTGACATCAGTAATGCCAATACCATCATCATCAACAACGCTCATCGCATCGGATTGTCAGACCTTCATCAAATGAGGGGACGTGTGGGGCGAAGCAATCGCAAAGCCTTTTGCTACCTGTTGGCACCCCCTAAATCGGTTCTCACACCCGAAGCGCGCCGACGTCTCGAAGCTTTGGAGACGTTCTCTGAATTGGGTAGCGGGTTCAACATCGCCATGCAAGACTTGGACATTCGTGGGGCAGGGAACTTGTTAGGGGCAGAACAGAGCGGTTTCATGGAGGATTTGGGGTACGAAACCTATCAAAAAATCCTCTCACAAGCGGTTACCGAGTTACGTAATGACGAGTTCAGCGACCTGTACGAAGAATCTATTGCAAGTGGAGAAGTGGTGTCGGGCGCTGATTTCGTGGACGACTGTGCCGTGGAGAGTGATTTGGAAATGTATTTCCCCGATAACTATGTGCCGGGAAGCAGCGAGCGTATGTTGTTGTATCGCGAGTTGGATAATATTGAAGATGATAATGAACTGACCACTTATAGAAAGAGGTTGGAAGACCGGTTTGGTCCAGTTCCGCATGAAGGTGTAGAACTGATGAATGTTGTGGCGTTGCGACGCGTGGGCAAACGCTTGGGATGTGAGAAGCTCATACTGAAACAAGGTAACATGACCTTGCAGTTTGTGAGCAATCCCATGAGTGCATATTATAAGAGCAAAGCATTTGATAGCGTGCTCAACTACATTGCCCAGCATGCTCGTCGCTGCGACTTAAAGGAGGTGAAGGGCAAACGGATGTTGCATGTGAGCAATGTTTCGAGTGTTGAAGAGGGCGTGAAGATACTTAGAGAGATAGAGAGCAGTGCATCGATGTAACGCTGAATGCGCCTTACCGATGTTCAGAAAAGTATTTCCACAAAGGAGCTATCATCAGTGCCTGCATGAAGTCACCGTTCTTGAGCATTTCGAAGACTTTGGCTTTAGGCAGTAACTCAAACTCGATGTCTTCGGTCTTGTCCAAGTGTTGACTGCTGATTGGTTCTACACCCTTTGCCAAAAAGCAGTGGCAAAGGTTGTTCGTGGTGCTAGGATTGGGAGAGATGGTCATGAGTTTGCTCCATGTACCTCCGCCAAAGCCTGTTTCTTCTTGCAGTTCTCGCTTGGCAGCGTCGAGCGGTTCTTCGTCTTTTTCTATCACGCCAGCACAAATTTCATTCGACACAATGCCCAGTCCTTGTCGCCATTGGCGTTCAATAATCAAGTTTCCTTTGCAGTCTTCTGCTATAACATTTACCCAATCGGGATATTCCAGCACATAGTATTCGTCATGAATCACGCCGTTTGGCAGTTTTACCTCATCGCGACGAGCCGTCAGCCACGGTCGTTTGATGATGTAATCAGACTTTAATGTTTCCCATTTTTTGATTGACATGCTATTTTATTTTAGATAGTTGGAAGCTCTACTTTGCAGTGTTGCGAGTCACTCGGAAACCATTGTGTTTCAAGTGTACGATGTAGCAAAGGTACGACTTTTTTTTGATGGCACAAATCTAATCTTCTTATGTGAGTCTTTTTTGCAGGAGATTAGCAGTTTCTATATCCTTTCTTTAGGTCTGTATGGACAGGAATTTATAAAAATAGATGTTGTTTTGGGAGCTGAAATGTCTGTAAACTGCCTTTTTTTGCGTACATTTGTCAACGCAACAAATACACTATTGTAAAGTGGGGGACAACGACATCCCTTTCAATCTTCGTAAAATTGGACATAAACAACTATCTTGTGCGGCTTGCCTCTGGTGACGTATCTGCATTTGAGGCAGTTTTTAGACAATATTATCCTCGTGTTCGTGCTTTTGCATTAGGACTTACAAAAGAGGCAAGCGATGCTGATGACATTGCTCAGCAGGTATTTGTGAAGTTGTGGACGCATCGCAGCCAACTTGTTACTGTTCGAAATTTAGATGCCTATTTATTTAAGACGGCACGAAATACTTTCTTAGATTATATTAGAAGTAGGAAGAAGAACCTTGTCATTGAGCGCATTGACGATGGGATGTGTCTTCCAGATTCTGCGTCTCCTTTTGAAGACTTGGAGCGTGAGGAGTTGAGGTTGCTTGTAGATATGGTGGTAGAGACAATGCCACCAAAGCGGCAAGCTGTCTACCGGATGATCAGAGAGCAGGGGCTAAGCCTTGAAGAAGTTTCCAAGACCATGTCTATCAGCAAAAAAACCGCAGAGAATCACCTTAATTTAGCGTTACGGCAGTTAAGAAAAATAGTTTATCTCTTCTTATTAATTGTTAACAACTTGGGTGTATTTTGACGGAAGTTCGTCATTGATATAAAGCAGACAATATGAAATATAGAGACGCCATCATCAAGTACTTCTTTCATCACAATGTTTCCAGTCGCACGAAGAAGCGTGTCTTTCGCTACTTGGCAGATGAGCAAATATTGGCAGAAAAAGACGATACTATGCAAAAAATATGGGATGACACACGTCATGCCAAACTGGACGACGATGAGCTGGACATCGCCTTGATGCAGGTTGAAAACAACTTGTCGTTGGTATCTGGCAACGCGACTAAAGCGGCAGGCGTCGTCATGCGCCCTCGTTGGAGAATTTTTGCTGCCTCATGGCTGATTGCCGTCATGGCTATGTCTTTCTCTGCCTACTGGTATATACAGACTTCCAAAAAAGCAGAGCAGGTGGATCAGGTGGAATTTCTTGAGGCTATGACCGACTATGGACAGAAAAAAAACATTGTTTTGCCAGATGGCAGCAAGGTATGGCTCAATGTAGGCTCTACACTTATTTATCCAACAGCATTTGTACAAAAAACGCGCAAGGTATTTTTGTCGGGCGAGGGCTTCTTTGAAGTTGCCAAAATGAGCAGCCCCTTTGTGGTAACCACACGTTGCTTACAGACCAAAGTGTTGGGTACATCTTTCAATGTAAAAAGCTATGATGGCGAGGATGCAGTGACTGTAACCTTGAAAACGGGAAAGGTTGTCGTTGCTGTGCACGACGAGTTTCATGACGGAACACACTTTCTCGTGCCAAACGAGCAGTTGGTGTATGTTCCATCCACAGGAAAAGTGGTTGTGCAGCAAGTAGGTGATGGGATGAGCGACGCATGGCGAAAGAGCAAGTTGCAGCTTACAGATGTCTCTTTGAAAGAAGCCCTGCGACAAATTGAAAGGATGTACAATGTGAAATGCCATTTACTGAACGATCGATATGCTCAGCAGCGTATCCGTGCACATTTCAATCAGAACGAGAAGTTGGAAAACGTTCTCTATGTCATCAAGCGCCTCATTCCAGGTATTGCCTATCGGGTAGAAGGTAATGATATTTACTTTGAGTAGCATTAAAGAGGCTTCACATCGTGTATTTTTTAATTGTTATGATTATTTAACACTATTACTTTGGGTGTTGTCGCCAGCTTTCACGTCTTACCCATGAAATTAAACCTATAACTATAAACCATGTATGAATAAAAGAGTAATTTGTTGCTTGAGATTGGCATTGTGTATGCTTATGGTCGGAACGATGTCCATCCATGCGCAACGTGTGTCGTTCAATGGAGAGCGTATGTCTCTGAAGAAGGCTTTCGAGCGGATAGAGCAGCTCTCGAAGTATAAAATCGAATACAATGTGTCGCAGTTCAATGCCGACCGCCTTGTCACCTTGACACAGAAAGACACTGATGTACTGCACGTTCTAACTGAACTGCTTGCCGGTACAGGGTACACCTATTCTGTGAATGGAAATTATATTCTGATACAACCCGTACGGAAAACTCAAAATAACATGCGAACGATTCAGGGTATGGTTGTAGATACCTCTGGTGAAGCAATCGTAGGAGCCGTTGTTAAGCAGGCAGGAGCTAAAAAAGGTGTGATAACCGATATTGACGGGAAGTTTGTCATTGACGTTCCTGCGGGTGCCATGCTGACGATTTCCTATGTAGGAATGAAAGAAACAGCAGTGAAAGCGACCGCTGGGATGAACGTTATTTTGGAGAGTAATATCGAAGCACTTGACGAAGTCGTTGTCGTAGGCTATGGTACCCAAAAGAAGGCAAATCTCACAGGGTCTGTAGCACAAGTGAAAATGGAAGACGTCTTGGGCGACCGACCTGTGGTAAGTGCTGCTTCGGCATTGCAGGGAGCCATGCCTGGACTCACCATTGGTGGTGGTTCTGGACCGGGTGTGGCAAAGTCTCTTAACGTCAGAGGTACGCTGTCCATCAACGGTGGTGCTCCATTGGTGCTTATAGACAATGTTGAAGGCGACCTGAGCACACTGAACCCTGACGACATTGAAAGCGTCACTATGCTGAAGGATGCAGCCAGTTCGGCAATCTATGGAGCGCGTGCAGCAGGTGGCGTCATACTTGTTTCGTTGAAACATCCCAAGTCCAACGAACACTTCTCTGCCAACTATAATTTCAATGTGGGGTGGGAACAAACCGCAAACTTCTTGAAGCAGTCATCACTCAGGGAATATCTTAATGCCTACATGGAAGCGGGCTATTCCAATTCGTATTGGGCTGGCAATGGTGAAGTATCCAAGTGGCGTGACTATCTTGACAAATATAATCAAAATCCTTCTTCTGTTTCAACGGTAGGAGACGGCATCTTCCAGGATACAGATGGAAAGGTGTATTGGCTAAGTGAGAATGACTTGGCAAAGAATATGATGACAACAGGTGCCATTCAAAACCACAACTTGACGGTTTCTGGTGGTACAGATCGTATCAGGTACAGGCTTTCTGGTAGTTTCAGCAAGGAAGATGGACCCTTAATTACCAATAAGGACATGTTTGAACGCAAGACAATCAACGGATTCATAGCGGCTGATGTTCTGAAGTGGTATACGCAAGAGGCCAACATCTCGTACACAAATTCTGATCTCTCAAAACCAGAGGTTGTAGGAAACATGTATCCCTACTACACAACAAGGCTGATAAACTATTATCCAGAAGGTGACATGCCAGGCAAAATATTGGGAACTAATGAGAATTTGCCCTCGCAAACACCTTCCAACATGATACGGTTGGCTCCTGTCTCTCATGAAGAGAAATCCGTGCCTCGCATCTCGCTCCGCTCCATTTTCAAGCTGTTGCCTGGTTGGATCATCACAGGTGAATATACCTACAACCGAACAGATACTCATTATCAGTTTTATTCGGACAGGTTTCGCTTTGCCGACGTTCAGTTGGCCGCAAAGAATTCAACGGAGAAAGGACAGGACTTTTACAGAATGTACGACACTACTGCGAAATACAATGCTCTGAACGTTTTCTCCAATTACGAACATGCATGGGGAAACCACGCCTTCAAGGCGATGCTTGGTTTCAACCAGGAGGAGTATTATTATCGGTACTTCTATGGAAACGTATTGGCGCAAGCCACTCCAAGCGTGCCATCATTTGAAGGTGGAACGGGTGAAAAGAAAATCATAGATAAGTATTCTGAATATGCCATCAGGAGTGGTTTTGCGCGCTTTAACTATGTGTATGCCGATAAGTATTTATTTGAATTAAACGGCAGGTACGATGGTTCGTCCAAGTTCCCGAAAGATAATCGGTTTGGATTTTTCCCGTCTGTAAGTGCCGGTTGGAGATTGGGGCAGGAAAAGTTCATGAGTATGTCCAAGTCGTGGCTGGATGATCTCAAGTTGCGTGTGTCTTATGGAACAGTGGGAAACCAGCGTATCGACCCCTATCAGTTCACGCCTACAATGTCTGTAAACAGTGCAGGTACTTACATTTTGGATGCAGGAGGGAAGACTACTTACATTACCTCACCGGGACTTGTAAGCAGTAGTTTTACATGGGAAAAAGTAACTACCTTTAATGTTGGGTGCGATTTTTATGCTTTCAACAACCAGCTAAATGCTACTTTTGACTGGTATAACCGTAAGACCACAGGAATGTTAGCAGCGGGTATAGAGATTCCTAAGGTGGTGGGAACGACAGCTCCCTTGCAAAACGTGGCCGACATGAAGAACCAAGGATGGGAGCTAAGTGTAGCTTGGCGCAGCAATGTAGGCAACCTAAACTACAGGATAGGACTGAACGTCTATGACAGTTGGGCAGAGATTACCAAGTTCAACAACGAGTCTCGGCTGTTGTCAGATTACTATGTAGGGCAGCGTATAGGAGAAATCTGGGGATATGAGGCTGATGGCTATTATGCCATTGGCGACTTTGATCAAGATGCGGCAAGAAAGGGAACCTGGGTGCTGAACAAGGGAGTGACCAGGATTAATGGTTACAACCCGCAGCCAGGCGACATGAAGTTCAAGGATCTGGACGGTGATGGTGTTATTACCGCTGGGGAAGGCACCGTGGAGAAAGCAGGCGACAGGAAAGTTATAGGCAACAACGCCTCGCGTTATCAGTTTGGTATGAACATAGGTGCCAGCTACAAGGGTCTCAGTCTCGAAGTATTGTTGCAAGGCGTTGGCAAGCGTGACTATTGGCTGGGTGGGTCGGCTCTGTTTCCTTTTGCTGGTGTTGATGCTGGTGATGCGGTATTCCAACCGCTTTACTATAACCAGACAGACTATTGGACAGCCAAGAGCTACGATCCCAGCAGCCCAGACTACATGGTGGCTGCCAATCCTGGCTGCGAGTTATTCCGTATTTACGATCAAGGCAACAACATCCGTTCAAACACAAGGATAAGTGATAGGTATCTCCAGAACGCTGCATACCTGCGCGTCAAGAACGTCACTCTCTCTTACCTTCTTCCAAAAGAATGGATACACAAGCTGTTTATTCGCAGTGCCAAGGTATTCCTTAGCATGGAAAACTTGGCCACTTTCACATCTTTGCCAAAAGGGTATGACCCAGAGGGAACGGCCGCTGGCTCACATGCAAATGCTTTAAGCAACGGAATTTCCTGGACGTATCCTTATTATCGTACCATCTCAGTTGGTGCAAGCATTACTTTCTAACTCAACAAGCAAATAACATGAAAAAGATTATATTAACCTTATTGGTCATGGTGGCGCTGTCTTCTTGCAATGATGCCTTCTTGGACAAGTATCCTGTCACGGACATGATAGAAGACAATGCCTTTTTGGAAAACGACAACTTCAAGGCTTTTATCAACCCATGCTATGAGATGTTTACCAATACGACTATCCGTACCAGTATAAATCGCTGTTATGTCAACGCACAGTTTTATGGGGATATGTACGGAGGCTTGGTAACCCATCGGGACAACCAGCGAAATCCTTATGCCTACCAAACGGTGATGCCCACTACCGACGGGGGAGGATGGGACTTCTCATACATCCGTCGTATCAACATCTTGTTGAGCCATCTTGGTGACGGACACCTTACAGCGGCACAAGCAGCACATTGGCGGTCGGTGGCTTATTTCTTTTCGGCCTATTGGTATATGGAGCTGGTAGATCGCTTTGGCGACGTGCCTTGGGTTAACAAGGTGCTGAGTGAGAGCGATGAGGCAGCGTATGGACCACGTACGCCTCGAGCCGTGGTGGCAGATAGTATCATTGCCCGTCTGGAATACGCCGCAGACAACATCGGGACGCAGCACGACGGTGACAACACCATTACAGCACATGCAATAAAGGCGGCATTGTCTCGCTTCTTGTTAAGAGAGGCAACGTGGGCTAAATATCACGGACTGAACGAACCTTACGAGGCTTATCTCCACAAATGTATCAAGGTATCCAAGGAACTAATGGATGTCTATCCTACGCTGTACAAAGGATGCGGCAGCGAGAAAGAAGATGCCGCAGGCTACGGTGAGCTCTGGACCACAGAGAACTTGAAGGGTGTGGACGGTGTTATACTGGCCAAGGAGTTTGTAGACAATATGCTGATGCACCGTTATAATGACTACGAACACATAGCTGCCAATGCCGCCGACGTGCCGCAATATACAGTAGATATGTTTCTGATGAAGAACGGCTACCCCATTGCAAACCCCAAGTCGGGCTATCAAGGTGGAAAAGGCAAGGATATGTGGGACACTTTTGCTGGTCGCGACCCCCGATTGTACCAAAACATACAGCCTCCTTATGTAGTGGCGCCAAACAATGGAGCAGAGGATAATGTTCATTCATTCAGGAGTTGGCGATTTTTGAAGGCTGGCGACAACAATCAAGGTCATGTAGTGACAGCCGCCGAGGCAGCCAAATATCGTTTCTACATCGACTACATGGGCGTCAACGACCAGTGTGTAAGAGGCGGCATGTATGGTGGAAAGGGCATGAAGAGATGCCCTGGACAAAACTGGGGAGCTGCTCTTACACCAGTAAGTCCTAACTTCACCACCGATTCGCGAGTCCCCTTTATGAGGTGCCGCACGGGATATTATTTTTGGAAGAATTACGATATGTGGGAATTCTCTACTGGTTCATCTGCTTTTTGCACTGCCGACAAGCCTATCTTCAAGATAGAAGAGGTATTGCTCAATTATGCCGAAGCCGCATGGGAACTTGGAATATTCAACCAGTCTGTTGCCGATGCGACCATCAACAAGCTGCGTTTACGTTCAGGAGTTGCACTCATGAAAGTAGCTGAAATAGATGCCGACTTTGACCCTGATAGAGACAAGGGCAATGCTCCATGGTGGACAGGCAAAGGTGGCAAGTTTGGCAATTACAACGTAGACCCTGTGTTGTGGGAGATCAGGCGAGAGCGTCAAACAGAACTCTTTGGCGAGGGGTTCGCATTTTATGACGTTCGCCGTTGGGCAAAGGCTGCCTATTATGTCAACCGCCAGCCCTGCGGACTTTGGACCACAGCGCAAGACAATATCTATGCACCCAGAAAGAATAGTTATTCTGGACAGTTTGTCGATTACGAGAAGATACAGTCATCTGGCAAAGCCAGTGCAGAAAACAACACGGTGGGAAGTGGTTGGATTTATACCTATGAAAGTCCGTTGGTGGCAGGCGGTTGGCTGGATGCGTATTACCTCATGATGGTACCCACAAGCCAAATTGTGCTGAATCCTAAACTGACACAGAATCCTGGTTACAACCAGCTGTTTGGATTGACAAAATAAATAAACATGAAGCACTTTGATATTCGAGAAAACATCATGGTTACAGGTGTAATGGCATTTGCAGTTACACCTGTAATGGCAAAAGGACACCCTAAGGCCGCAAAGCTAACCAAACCTAACATTATTTATATTATGTGCGACGATATGGGTTATGGCGATTTGGGGTGTTATGGGCAGCCATACATCAGCACACCCAACATCGACCGCATGGCCAGCGAAGGCATGCGCTTTACGCAGGCCTATGCCGGTGCGCCTGTAAGTGCACCCTCAAGAGCAAGCATGATGACTGGGCAACACACTGGGCATACTGCCGTCAGGGGCAACAAAGAGTATTGGCGTGACGTGCCATTGGTAACCTATGGCATAAACAAAGACTATTCTGTTGTTGGTCAGCATCCCTATGACCCCAGCCATGTGATTCTGCCAGAGATAATGAAAGACAATGGTTATCGAACAGGGATGTTTGGCAAGTGGGCAGGAGGGTATGAAGGCTCGGTGTCAACGCCCGACAAGCGAGGCTTCGATGAGTTTTATGGCTACATCTGCCAGTTTCAGGCTCATCTGTATTATCCAAACTTCCTGAACGAGTACAGCAGGCAGCGGGGTGATACGGCTGTGAGAAGGGTGGTGCTGGATGCAAACATACGCTATCCTATGTTTGGCAAGCAGTATGCTCTGCGTACACAATACTCTGCAGACATGATACATCAGCGTGCCTTGCAGTGGCTCGACAGGCAAGACGGGAAACATCCTTTCTTTGGTATCTTTACTTATACCCTGCCTCACGCTGAGCTGGTGCAGCCCGATGATTCGCTGGTAGCATTCTACGAGCGTAAGTTTTTCGAGGACAAGACATGGGGAGGAAACGAGGGTAGCAGGTACAATGCTGTGACACACACGCATGCCCAGTTTGCTGCCATGATTACCCGGTTGGACATGTATGTGGGACAGATATTCAAGAAACTAAGGGAGAAAGGTTTGGACGAAAATACGCTTGTGGTGTTTACCAGTGATAACGGTCCCCATGAGGAGGGTGGTGCCGACCCCGATTTCTTTGGGCGAGACGGCAAGCTGCGAGGCTTGAAGCGACAATGCTACGAGGGGGGCATCCGTATTCCTTTCATCACATGGTGGAAAGGACATATCAAGGCGGGTACAAGCACCGATTTGCAGGTGGCTTTTTACGACCTGATGCCTACTTTCTGCGAGCTGGCGGGTGTAAAGGATTATGAGAAAAAATACAGGAACAGAAAAGTAAAGACTGATTACTTCGACGGTATATCGTTTGCCCCAACGCTGCTTGGGCGAGTGCAGACCACTAAACACGAATATTTGTATTGGGAGTTTCACGAGACCAACCAGATAGGCGTGCGTATGGGAGATTGGAAGATGGTGGTGATAAAGGGCACGCCACACTTATATAACCTTGCTTCCGACCTGCACGAAGACCACGATGTGGCTGCTTTGCATCCAGACATTGTAAGGCAAATGGTGAAGATCGTACTGAAAGAGCATGTGGAAAGCAAGCTGTTTCAGGTAACCTTACCTGAGTAAGAAAAGACTGAAACTGGCTTTGTGATTTTAGGGGGTCAGTCGTAAAACCCAGTTGCATCCCTCCTCTCTTCATGCACATAATTTCATAAGTATTTGTTATCTTTGCATCATGAAGACCGAGCAATTGTTGCGTTGTATCTTTCCAG
>NZ_QFFX01000050.1:0-19820 GCF_023522295.1 Prevotella sp. TCVGH
AGTAAGATTGTCAAAGAACTCATTGGCTGGCAGCCTAAGGCTGCGTAGCTATATACTCAAATTTTAACGAACTATTGAATGGATAGAACCTCCCTAAAAATAAAAGCGCATTCAACTAAAAGATGAATGCGCAAATATTTGTGTTACGATGTTCAAAGTGTAAAATACACTTCAAACTTATTAGCCCTTGATGGCAGCTACACCTGGAAGTGTTTTCCCTTCGATTGCCTCAAGCATAGCTCCACCACCAGTAGATACATAAGAAACCTTATCGGCTAATCCGAACTTATTCACAGCAGCTACTGAGTCGCCACCACCTACTAATGAGAAAGCCCCATTGTCTTGGGTTGCTTGTGCTACATACTTAGCTATTTCTCCTGTACCGTGTGCAAAGTTTTCTAATTCAAATACACCTACAGGACCATTCCAAAGGATTGTCTTTGATTTCAAGATAATATCTTTCCATATCTTCAAGCTTTCTTCCGATGCGTCCATACCTTCCCATTCGTCTGGAATCTCATTGATAGGGAACACTTTTCGCTCAGTATCGTTAGAAAAATCTTTTCCGCACACTGTTGCAACCGACAAAGAAAGATTAACACCCTTCTCTTTGGCAGCTTTCATTACATTCAATGCCTCTGGCATCAGGTCGTCTTCGTGTAGTGATTTGCCAATCTTTCCACCTTGTGCCTTGATGAACGTGTAGCCCATTCCGCCACCGATAATCAAGTTGTCTACCTTGTCGAGCAAGTTCTTTATCACACCTAACTTAGAACTTACCTTGCTACCACCAATAATAGCGGTGAATGGATGTTGTGCATTCTTCAACACACTGTCAATTGCTGACACTTCTTTCTCCATCAAGTAGCCTAACATCTTGCTGTCTTTATCAAAATAATCGGCTATTACAGCAGTAGAGGCGTGTTTGCGATGAGCTGTTCCAAAGGCATCGTTTACATAAACATCGGCATATGAAGCCAATTTTTTAGCAAAGTCAGCCTGACGAGTTTTCATCTCACTTTTCGCAACATCATATTCTGGTGTGCCTTTTTCAACACCTACAGGCTTGCCTTCTTCTTCAGCATAAAAGCGCAGATTCTCTAAAAGTAATGCTTCTCCCATTTGCAAGCTGGCTGCTTCTTTTTCAGCATTTGCACAGTCTTTGGCAAACTTCACATCAACACCTAATGCTTTTGACACATTTTTCACAATTTGTTCGAGCGACAATTCTGGCTTTACTTTTCCTTTAGGTTTGCCCATGTGGCTCATCATAATCACAGCACCACCATCCTTCAATATCTTTTTAAGGGTTGGCAGTGCACCGCGAATACGAGTATCGTCGGTCACTTCTCCTTTGTCATTCAAAGGAACATTAAAGTCTACGCGTACAATGGCTTTCTTGCCAGCGAAATTAAATTGATCAATTGTCATTTTTTAATATTCTTTTTATGAGTAATTATTTATCTGTTCTTGATGACAAAGTTACAAAAAAATGATGTGAATGCTGACATTATTTCTAAGTTTTTCTGTAGAATTATTCTTCAGGCAACTGTCTTTTTATTGAAGTAAGAGGATTTATGTCGAAAAACACTCTTTTTTCTTTTGTTTCTACAACAATGCTAACGCTATGAAACTTCCTGCTGCTACTTGGGTAAGGCAGAAGTTGTTTTTGTCCTATTATTTTACCAAAAAACGACCATCTAAAATCTTCAAAATAGAAAATTTTAATAGGCAAACGCACAACAAAAATGCACTGATTTTCACAAAATAGCCGTCTTTTCAAGTCAGAATATTGATTTAACGCTCTTGGAAACACGCTTTAAGGGTGTTATTCACATGCCTCAGCAGCCTTAAAGCATGCAAATAGCGAGCTTATCTCAATGCTTCAATCGCCAAAAAGTGGTAAAAATAGGCAAGTAAAGAGATGTCGTAAACGTAACTTGTTTAATAACAATCGATTATAAACCTCGCTCATTTTTGGCGTATTTGCGACCAACTTTGAAGTTGGTGATTTACATGCGAGTTTTAAGAGGCTCTTTGTAAAGAAAATTCAGCATTAATTATCCTTCAAAACAAAGTAGCATCCATTCTACAAACGCTGCTTTTGGAGTATTTTTCGGAGTTGAAATTTCCTTCTTCAATGAAAGCGAAACGCTCTTCTGACAACAAAGATAATAAGCCGACTCTTCAATTACATGCCATTGCATCTTACCGCACGAATGCCAATTTGTGTACGTTGACCTTGCATGTATTGGTACAGCGTTTTAGGTTCTTCTACCACTTTTCCACGAATGGACGAGGCGTTAAGCAGGTGCAAACCATCGCTATGCCACACAGCAATGCCCACATGACTGGTGTCTAAACCTTTTTTACGGGTGAGCATGGCTATGATGTCGCCATCGTGAATCGCAGAGCGAAGGAGCGGTGTGTTGAGAATACTGTCTTTGGGTATGTAAAGATAAGATTTTCCAGATACTTGTTTTTCCATCTCTCGAATGGCTTTCTTTACCTCTGGTCGGTGGTGCATCATGGGATATAAATGCGTATTTGATGTCATGAAATGCAGATTGACAAACTGTTTGGCAGTAAATGGCGGTTGGTTGACCGCTACCGGACGTACATAACCCATACGAACGTTGTCTACTATCCATTCTGTAAAGTAGTGTAGGCGTTTGCCATAAGACACTTCACCGTTGTGATAACGAATCAGTCGCAGATAGGTACAAAAATTGGTAAAACGTGTTTGCTTGTTTTTGTGGCACAAGTACAGTGCCAATACGTTTTCAACGTAAGTGGTACAATCCAGTTCTCGGGTGTTGATAATCAGTTCTTCGGTGCTGTTTACCTCCAAAGTTTTTGCTACATAGGGAATGCCTTTCAGTAGTCGGGCAAAATATAACATCATGTTTTGGTTCTCTTTTTGTTGGGAACCTTGTTTCAACCATTGCTCAATTTTTATACTGTCATTGGGCTGATACTGAACGTCTTGCGCCTTAACGGTTATACTAAAACTGAGAAGTAAAATATAAATAAATTGTCGTTTCATATTATTGTTTTTTATATCGTCCAAAGTTAAATCCTACATAGATATTGAGATTGCCAAACAGTGTGTTGCTGGTTAGCTGCTGCCTATTGAAGCGATAATAGTGAATAATAGCACTCGTGCCTGCATACCATTTCGTATTGTTCCACACCAATCCGAATCTTCCTAATGCGTCGACATTTAATTTGCCCACATGGTAAGCAGCAGACCATTTATTGTCTTGTTGGATATCACCATCACTCTGCTTGTATCCTAAAGCTGCCGAGAGTGACGAGGCGAGTAGCCAATTATGAGCAAACACCCAATTGTAGCCATATCCAGCCGAGACAGAGAAGTCGGTATAACGATAGTCGCCAAAGACAACGTGTGGTTCGTTAGCTGTAAGATGGTTCGAAGGAAACTGTATCTTTTCTTTAACCATTCGGTTGAGTTCGCCAATGTCAATGCTTGTTTGGTGTCGGGTGTAGCCAATGCCAGCCAAAAACGACCCCGCACTCTTGCGCTGCACCGTAGATTGACTGAATGCAGCAGGGTAGGAGAACCGCTTATTATTAAAGATGTAATACAGGTTGAAGCCTTTGATGCTCGATTGAAATCCGTTGAAAGGCAAATCTTCTAAAACTTTGGTATCGGTGTGATGATTGATGAATAGGTTTCGTATGTAGTAATGGTTTCCCATTTTCCGATAAAACAAGTCGATACCTATTCGCGAGGAGTACAGACTCAAGTCAATTTCGGTGCGGTCTTTATTCTCATTAAAGTTTTTCAAATCCACGGTATAACCCAAGAATATCCATTGATAGCCCACAAAGGGTCCCACCTTTACACTGGGCGATGGCGCCAAAGTAATGGTTTGTCCTTCGTTGTTCTCCAGTCGGTATTTTTCATAAGTATTGGTGTTTTGCAACATCATCGTGAATTTATAGTGTTGTGGTTCCACATAATTCGTATCCACAGCGGTAAAACTCTCTATGATTTTACCAGCTTGTTGTTTTATCTGCTGCCAAAAACCTTTGCGTTCAGGAATGGTATCTGCATTCAGCGATACCGATTGCATTATCAATAGTACTATAAACGAGACTTTGAAAACCTTCATTCTTTAACGGATTTCTATACTTATAATTTGCCTAAGATGCGATCCATGACCCAGTTGACAGGCGTTGCACTCACACAGGTGCAGGTACAGGAGCCAATGCCTTGCAAATCTTCAATAACAGATTTAATGATAGGTAGTTGGACATACGATGGATTGGGAACCGTGATATTGGTAATGCCTTCGGAGGTAATCAGTTGGATAGGGTCGTAATTGTACACTGAAAAGGACAACGACCCCTTTACTCCTATCACATCTATTCTATCTTCTTTGGCACTTTGATGTCCCACAAAGCACCAAGAGCCACTGCCAGGGAGTCCGTTTTCAAAGCAAAAACAAGCACTAATCGTGTCTTCTGCATCATATAAGTGGGCACGATTGGCGACATATCCATGCGCACGAGTAATCACACCAAAATATTCTTGTAGTAGATCGAGCTGATGAGGTGCTAAATCATAGAAGTAACCTCCACCAGCAATGTCTGGTTGCAGACGCCAAGGGCGGTGCTGTCCATCGTAGAGGTCCAAGTCACGAGGTGGAACCGAGAATCGAACTTGTACGTTGGTAATCGTACCAATGGTACCATTCTTTATAATATCCTTTACTTTTTGAAAGTAAGGTAGGTATCGACGATAATAAGCAACGAAACAAGGAATGCCCGTCTGTTCGCTCACTCGGTTGATGCGTGCGCAGTCTTCGTAGCTGGCAGCCAATGGCTTCTCTACGTAAACGGGCTTACCTGCTTTCATTGCCATAATGGCATAAGTGGCGTGACTGGAAGGGGGTGTCGCAATATAGATGGCATTGATCTTCGGGTCGTTGATGAGTTGAAGTGCATCTGTATACCATTTTTTGATATGATGACGTTCGGCATAATCCCTTGCCTTATCCGCATTACGACTGTAAACCGCTTCTACATGCGATCCTTCTACGGCATTGAATGCTGGTCCCGATTTTAGTTCGGTGACTTCTCCACATCCGATAAATCCCCAACTGATATGTATCATAAGTTAGCTGACGATAAAATTGATAACAAATAAAATACCTAAAACCACTAACGTGACGTTCAAATCACGCCAGCGACCAACGCACATCTTTAGAATAACATAACTGAGCATACCCAAACATATTCCATCGGCTATAGAATAGCATAACACCATGGTAATCATGGTAATAAAAGCAGGGAAGGCTTCGCTCACATCATTGAGGTCTAACTTCTTTACCGAGTCTAACATTAGCACACCTACGAGTACCAAAGCACCACTGGTGGCAGCGCCGGGTATGAGAAGAAAGATAGGAGAGAGAAACAATGATAGCAGAAAGAGAAGTCCAACAAATGCTGATGTAACTCCACTTCGACCTCCCTCGGCAATGCCTGAAGCACTCTCTATATAGGTTGTAATGGTGGAAGAACCCAACATTGCGCCACATGTTGTGCCAATGGCGTCGCTCATCATTGCCTCTTTCACTCGAGGAATAGTTCCGTCATCCTGCACAATGCCCGTTTTTTCTGAAAGTCCAACAAGCGTTCCTATCGTATCAAATATGTTGACGATGAGCAAGGAGAAGACAACCAACAGTGTCTTGATGTTGAGTAGGTCGTTAAAATCGAATTGACAAAGGGTAGGGCGGATGTCTTGTGGAGCCGAAACTGGTAACCAACCTTCGGGCAGTATGGTGACACCTAAGGGGATGCCGATAAGCGTGGTTGCAATAATGCCATAAAAGAGTGAACCTTTCACATTGCGTGCCATAAGGATTCCGCTTAATAGAATGGCGATGATACCTAAGATGGATTCGTGTGTAAACGCTCCTAATCCCACAAAAGTGCCCTCCTTTGCTACGATGATTCCTGCATTTTTCAGTCCTATAAAGGCGATGAACATGCCGATACCTGCTGAAATGGCGTAACGAAGATTCTTCGGAATGCTGTCTAAGATGAGCTCTCGAACGTTGAAGAAGGTAATGAGGATGAAGACAACACCTTCTATCAGCATAATAGCCAATGACTGTTGCCAGGTGTACCCCATGGCTTGACAAAGCGTGTAGGCGAAAAAAGCGTTGAGACCCATACTGGGAGCTTGCGCAAATGGCAACTTTGCCATGAAAGCCAATAGCAACGTAGAGATGGCTGCAGCCAATGCGGTGGCAGTGAACAATGCTCCTTTGTCCATGCCCGTACTTGAGAGGATGCTTGGATTGACGGCTAAGATGTAACTCATGGTCAAGAATGTGGTAGCTCCTGCTATGAGTTCGGTTCTCATCTTCATGGTCTTTGGATCGAATCCCAAAAATCTAGTAATCAATTCCATAATGATAATAGGTTATTATATAATTATTTTTCATTGATAGATTCGTTGAGCCAATGATCTATCAGCTTGCGTGCAATGGATAATTTCTCGGGTATTTGCGGAAGATTATCTTTGGTGAACCAGCCGCCTTTGCTTAGTTCTGTGGTTTGCAGACTTAACTCACCACTTGCATAGTCGGCTGTAAAACCAACCATCAGGCCAGATGGAAAAGGCCAGGGCTGCGAGCTGAAGTACTTGAGGTGATGAATGGTGAGACCTGTCTCTTCGAAGACTTCACGATGAACAGCTTCCTCTAACGTTTCGCCTGTTTCTACAAATCCTGCTACCAGTCCGTAGAAGTCGGTTTTGAAGTTCTTGGCATGCACCAAAAGAACCTCATCACCTTTCTTAATCAATACTATCACGGCAGTTGCCAGTTGTGGCCAAACCTCTTTTCCACACTGTGTGCAACGCTTGGAAATATGAGTGTGCATCTGCATGGGAGCTCCACATACTCCGCAATATTTGGTGTTGTAGTCCCAATACAACAACTCTTGACATTTACCTGCCATTAAATAAAGGTCATGGGGAAGTTTATAAAAAGAAGCCCGAAGCCCACACATCTCATATTTTGGGTTGTTAGCGATGGGGGAATCCATGCGTAGAGCCTTGACAGACGTGCCATCTATCAAGGTTGTAATATCCATGATGTGCGTCCATGGCTTACAAGTCACAGGGCAAGTCTCTTCTAATGGAATGGTGTACTGTCCGTTTGGTAGTTTCTCAAGCAGTACATCTGTTTTACAAAATATAAAGTAGTAAGCGTTCATTTTTCATTATCTTCGTCTCTCTTTGGTTGTCCAAAGAGGAGAGTCTTGTCGCGCTGAATGGCAGGTTGTGTCCATTTTTCAGGAACAAACTTCCAATTATTGTTGGCTTGTGGGTCCATTTCGCCACTTTCCTCTATCCATTTCATGAGATAGTAACGCTGGTCGTGTTGGGTTTCAACAAGAATACGTTTTGGAATTTCGGCAAGTGGAATTCCTGCTCCACGAGTTAAAAGTTCTCCACCTCCATTGCCACGATAACTGTTCATCGCCACTTTGTACGTTTTATGAAGGTCGAAAGGCTCACCATTGCTCATTTTTAAGATGTTGACTTTGTTGCCATTGGGCTTCGTTACATCAACTTCGTAATCAATCCCAGCCGCACTGTCAAAATTAAATGCGAGGTTCTTAAACCCATAGCGTTGTTGATCGGCTTTGGCTCTATTATCTATGAGCATGATATGGTCTTCGGCTGACGTCATTGTATTGACCCACAAATCATAACTCATCTCCAAATAATTCTTGATTTCTTGCCCAGTCATTTTGAGTACATAGATTTGATTTTCGTATTTGTACAGATTGAATAAATCACTGACATATACAGGACCCGCTTTTATCTGTGCATCAAAGGCAAGGGGAGCGTTGAATGAAAGGTCGGCACCTGTCACTCTGAGCTGCAAATTGTGAATGAGATCGGTGAATGGAGCACTGCCAAAGTAACTGTCTCGACTATAAATGGTGCGCTTAAATGCCCCTATTTGTCGAGTAACAAAGGCTTTTACCGAGTCAATCTCACTTTGGAAGTGTTCTATATAGGCTTGGTTAATGGGCTGTTGACGAATGTCTACGAGTTTCCCTGATACTTGTTTGTTCAGTACACGTTTGTGATGCTTGGCTGAGGGAGCGGAGTTGTCAAGCGTTATCTCAATTTCTGCATCCGCAACCATGCGCGCATTGTTGGCAGGATTGAGACAGACGACCTTTTTCCCTTCCACATTTTCAATGACGCTGCTATGTGCTGTGTGGTCATGCCCAAAGAGAATGAGGTCAAACCCTGCTACTTCTTTGGCAATGCGCAATGACGCATTCTCTTCATAAGTATCGGTGATGATGCCTCCCTCTTTTCCCGAATGGAACAAACCAATGATAATATCGGGCTTTTCGTTCTTCTTTAATTCTGCTATCCAATATCGAGCGGACTCCACCATTGAATCAAATCGCAGATTACTCCATAATTTTTCATTCAACCAGTTGGGTATCGCAGGCGTGAGAAGACCAAGAATAGCTACCTTTACTCCTTCTCTTTCTACGATCGTGTATGGATGCAGATAGGGCTTACCTGTACGTGTATCAATGACATTCGCTCCGAGTATGGGGCATTTCACTTCACTTATCCATTTGTCGTACACGTTGTGACCAGTCTCAATATCGTGATTTCCAACTGTTTGTGCATCGTATTTCATGTAGTTAATCACCGAGGCTGCCACATTTGGTAAAGCTGATTTCACATAATTATAATAGTAGCAGATGGGCTGTCCTTGAAGAATATCACCATTGTCGAGCAAGAGTAGATTTTTTCCATAATGATTTCTGAGCGAGTCGACGTATGAGATAACACGCGCCATGCTACCACTCTTCGGCTTTCGATTGATAAAATCGTAGGGAAAGAAACTACCATGCACGTCACTGGTTTGAATAACACGCAGGTGAATTGTTTTATGATTTGCCATGCTCATCGTACTCATACAGAGGGCGATGATGCACCCCGTAATGATTTTCTTCATGATTATTGATTTATCTTGCAAAGTTAGCAAAAAATTGAGGAACAAAAAAAGATAGCGAAGCTTTTGTCTATAACCCAGCTAACTTATGAGATAGTATCGCTTGCAAGCATTCCCACTTGCCTTGTCTATTTGTTGAAAATCTACGAGAAGAGGTAGTTGCTTGAACAATTGCATTAAAAATGCTCTCACGAGGAGAGCATTTTTAATTGATTTACGCATCTAAGTGAAGGCTTTTCTTGATGGCTTTCACCTTTTGGTCGGCTTCAGCGTCACATTGATTATAATCGGCGGCACTCTTCATAGTGCCTTTCACTTCGAGATAGAATTTAATCTTTGGCTCTGTACCCGAAGGTCTAACGCTTACCTTGGTATCATCATCGCAGAACCACTGGAGCACATTGCTGGTATCTGGCATGTCCAATTTAGTAATGTGATTATTGATATCTCTTGCTTCCAAAGTCTGATAGTCTTTCCACAGAACTACTTTCGAGCCACCCAATTCTTTAGGTGGGTCGCTTCTGAATTGTTCCATCATGGCTTTGATTTCATCTGCACCCGTCTTTCCAGGACGTACCACGTTGATAGTTGTTTCCTTAGAATAGCCATATTCCAAATAGATATCCATCAAGAGGTCATAAAGTGTCTTGCCTTGGTCTTTGGCATAGGCACAGATTTCAGCCAATAAGCACATTGCACTTACAGCATCTTTATCACGTACAAAGTCGGCAGCCATGAATCCATAGCTTTCTTCACCGCCGCCAATGTATTTCTTTTTGCCTTCTGCAATGCGAATTTCACGAGCAATCCACTTAAACCCAGTATAGCAATCACACATTTCTATATGATTTTTTTCTGCTACCTTCTTTATCACTTCTGTGGTGACAATCGTTTTAACAATGAAGTCGGTTGGTTTGAGCAGACCCATATTCTTGCGATTAGTGATGATATAATACAAGAAGATGAGGCAGGTTTGATTACCGTTAATGAGTATCCATTCGCCTTTGTCGTTCTTGCATGCCATTCCAACACGGTCGGCATCGGGGTCGCTTGCCATTACAATGTCTGCATCCAACGCTTTTGCGTCACGCAAAGCCAAGGTCAAAGCCTCTCCATTTTCGGGGTTGGGCGATACCACTGTAGGGAAATTGCCGTCTTTTACCATTTGTTCTTTCACGCAGTGTACATTGTCAAATCCCCAATACTTCAGCGAACGAGGAATCATAGTCATACCAGTACCGTGCAAAGGAGTGTAGACAATCTTTAAGTCGTGTTGGCGTTTGATGACTTCAGGGTCAATACTTACAGTTTTTACGGCATCCAAATAGGCTTGATCTATATCTTCGCCAATGATTTGAATAAGTGCTTTATTTCCTTGAAACTTAACGTCTTCAACGTTCACCTTATTCACTTCTTCGATAATTCCCATATCGTGAGGTGCCAATACCTGTGCACCGTCTTCCCAATAGGCTTTATAGCCGTTGTATTCTTTAGGGTTGTGGCTGGCTGTGATATTAACACCGCCTTGGCAACCCAAGTGGCGAATGGCGAAAGAACACTCGGGGGTAGGGCGCATTTCATCGAACAGATAAGCCTTGATGCCGTTGGCAGAGAAGATGTCTGCAACAGTTTCTGCAAATTTCCTACTGTTATTGCGACAATCATGACATACCACTACAGCGATGTCTGTACGGTCTTTGAAGTTTTTCTTTAGATAATTTGCAAATCCTTGTGTTGCCATACCTACAGTGTAGATATTCATACGGTTGCTACCTGCGCCCATAATGCCACGCAATCCACCAGTTCCAAACTCTAAATCTTTATAGAAAGATTCTATCAACTCTGTTTTATCCTCGGCTTCCAGTTGAGCTTTCACTTCGCGTTGAGTTTCTTCGTCAAAGGCAGGAGATAACCATTGTTTTGCTTTTGCCTCGCATTGAGCGATTAGTTCTGTGTTGTTTGCCATATTATTTTCTTTTTAATTGTTACTTTTAAGAGCAAAGATAATAATTAAAAACGAGAAATTTAGAACCTTAGGGATATTTTTTGTACTTTTGCAACATTATGGCAATTTAGAAAGTATCATTCAACTTCATTTGCTTAAATAAATATAACTCATGTTTTACAAAGGAATCATTATTGCGGTTTCTACCTTTTTAATTATAGGTATTTTTCATCCAATCGTCATCAAGACAGAATATCGATGGGGAACGCGTCCATGGTTGATATTCTTATTGTTAGGTATCGCCTTCATCGTAGCCTCGCTTTTTATAGAAGAAGTGCTGTGGTCGTCCTTGTTGGGCGTATTAGGAGCATCTTCGTTGTGGACCATTGGAGAGCTCTTTGAGCAAAAGAAGCGGGTAGAGAAGGGGTGGTTTCCGATGAATCCAAAGCGTAAAAACGAATATCAACCTATCCAATCGACGAAAGAGTAACGACTGCGAGGTCTCTTATTTGTTGAAATCAGGCGCTTTCGGTGCTTGATATTGCACTGGCAGAAATAATCTTGAGAGGGTATGAAAGTAGAATTGTTGCTGATTGGTAAAACCGTGAATCGACATTTTGTGGCTGGCATAGAAGACTATGTGAGCAGGATTAATCATTACCTCCCATTGACAGTGACGGTGATTCCAGAACTGAAAAATAACAAAAAGATGACCGAGAGCCAGCAAAAAACGCTCGAAGGACAGCTGATTCTAAAAAAGATAATGCCTTCAGATACCGTTGTCCTACTTGATGAACATGGGAAAGAATTGCGAAGTGTTGAACTGGCAGCATGGTTGGAGAAGAAGCAGAGCAACACTCGTCAAATAGTCTTTGTCATCGGAGGACCGTATGGATTTGCGCCAGAGGTATATGAGCGAGCTGATGAGCAATTGTCATTGTCCCGTTTGACATTCTCACATCAAATGGTAAGACTTATTTTTACGGAACAACTTTATAGGGCTTGTACTATTATAAAAGGTGAACCTTATCACCACGAATAATAGATAGGCGGCATGAGAAATATTAAGAAAGCATGAACCCCAACGCCTTTAGGCGGTTCTAATGACCGTTATCCTTGCGAAGATGTTTGCTCTTCCATAAGAAACCAAACGAAGACAATCATGCTCTTATACATCTCAAGCTGCTTATACTGTGGTAATTTTTTACGACCAGCTATGCACCAATGGGCTTCTGCGTCAATGCCAAGATTGCTATCCATTGACAGTTCTATCCCAATTCGGACAACTCGAGCCAGCGCATACTCTTATCATCGAGTTCTTTCTTTAGCTTGGGCAGCAAAATACTCTTGTCTGTAAGCTCTTCAATGGATAAACTGCCGCTGCATAATTCGGCTTCCAAGTTGCTTATTTCTGTCTCTAATTTTGCAATTTCGCTTTCCAAAGTTTCAAATTCACGCTTCTCTTTGTAAGACATCTTCTTTTTCTCATCACTCCGATAGCTCCTGAGAGGTGTCTTCTCTCTTTTCTCCTCCTTGCTTGTATCGGCGGGTTGTAAGCTGTCCCACTCTCTAAATTGGGTGTAATTTCCCGGAAAATCTTGTATCTCTCCTTCTCCTTTGAATACTAATATGTGGTCTACCACTTTGTCCATGAAATACCTGTCGTGGCTAATGATAATAACACAACCCGGAAAGTTTTGAAGATATTCTTCCAAAATTTGCAAAGTTGGTATGTCCAAGTCATTTGTTGGCTCATCGAGTATCAAGAAGTTGGGGTTTTGCATCAATACCGTACACAAGTACAATTTCCTCAATTCGCCCCCACTTAGTTTGTAAACATAGCTGTGTTGTTGCTCTGGAGTGAAGAGGAAATATTGCAGAAATTGCGTTGCACTCATCGTTTTTCCGCCTCCAAGACGAATGTGATCAGCAATATCTGTCACCACATCAATCACTTTTTGCTGTTGGTCAAAAGCCAAACCCTCCTGTGAAAAATAACCAAAGCGAACGGTTTCTCCGATGTCGAATTTACCAGAGTCGGGCTCTACAAGTCCCATAAGCATCTTGATAAAGGTCGTTTTGCCTGTTCCGTTGTTACCAATGATGCCGAGTTTTTCAAATCTTGCGAAGTTATAGTAAAAGTCTTTCAAGATAATCTTGTTGTCGTAGGCCTTCGACACATATTGACACTCAAAGATTTTAGAACCGATATAGACATTATTTGCTTTGAGTCTTAGCTGTCTTTCTTCCACTTTTTGCTTGGCTTTCCGTTCTAATTCATAGAAAGCCTCTTCTCTGTATTTGGCTTTATGCCCTCTGGCTTGTGGCATGCGGCGCATCCATTCTAACTCTGTGCGATACAGATTGTTGGCTCGCATCACTTCACTGCGCATCTGGTCCATGCGCTCTTGTCTTTTCTCCAAATAATAACTGTAGTTGCCTCGATAGGTAAACATCTGCTGTTGGTCTAACTCCAAAATGCAATTACAAACCCTATCCAAGAAAAATCGGTCGTGAGTAACCATGAGCAACGTTTTGTTTCCACGCGATAAATAGCCTTCTAACCATTCTACCATCTGTAAATCTAAATGGTTGGTAGGCTCATCCAAGATGAAAAAGTCTGGTTCGGTTATCAAAACATTTGCCAATGCCACACGTTTTTGTTGACCTCCGCTGAGCTGTCCCATGGGTTGCTCCAAATCTTCTATTCTGAGTTGCGTCAATATTTGTTTGGCTTTTAGCACCTTCTCGGGTACTCCCTCATGATTGAAACAGGCATCAAGGACAGATTCTGTGGGGTCAAAAACAGATTTTTGTTGAAGGTATCCTATCTTCAAATCATTCTTGAAGATAATGCTTCCTTCGTCTTTCCCTTCCTTGCCTGTGATAACGGAAAGCAAAGTAGACTTACCTGTGCCATTTTTTGCTATTAAACCAATGCGTTGCCCTTCGGCTACCGAGAAAGAAATTTGATGGAACAGCAGCAAATCTCCAAACGATTTGGTCAGGTTCTGCACGTCCAAATAGGGTATTTGTGTCGCCATTCTTATCTTAATGATTGATTGATTTCATCGATATAATCGAGCAATTCTTGGCGTCCTGTTTTCTTTTCAGAACTCGTGATAAAGTACTTGGGCAGCTCTTCCCATACATCTTTGAGTTGGCTCATCCATTTGTCGACGTTCATTTTTGCTTTCACGGTGCCTAATTTGTCTGCTTTCGTGAAAACAATCGTAAATGGAATTTCATTTAAGCCAAGCCAGTCAATGAACTCACGGTCAATCTTTTGCTGTTCGTGTCTGACGTCTATGAGTACAAAAACATTCACCAATTGTTCTCTATGTAATAGATAAGTGGTGATGAGTTTTTGTATTTCTTCCTGCACTTTCTTTGAGCGTTTGGCATAACCGTAGCCAGGCAAATCTACCAAATACCAATCGTTGTTGATCAGAAAATGATTGATGAGTAGTGTCTTTCCCGGAGTGGATGATGTTTTTGCAAGTCCCTGATGATTGCATAACATGTTGATTAAACTTGATTTACCCACGTTTGACCGACCGATGAATGCGTATTCTATTCGTTGGTCGGTGGGACATTTCCCGAGATTTGGTGAAGACAAGACAAATTTTGCTTGAGTGATATCCATAAGATGAAGTATATTTGTTGCAAATTAAATAATGTATATTCTAAAAAGTAAATCTATTCAGCTTTCTATTACAGATTTTCGTGCGCTTTCTTACGTCACGATGAATGAGTTTTATTTTCTCTACAAAAATACAAAAATATACTGATTATTGTGCTTCATTTGATGACTTCCTTCTTGCTTCAATGAGGTGGTTTTATTAACCCATTATAATAAGGGGCTTATCTACATGACTTAATGCCCTTATCTACATGACTTAACGCCCTTAACTCATTGAGTTAATTTTACCGTTGTAACGTGTTTGTAATCAAGTATTTACAAACATCAAAAAGTACAAAATTTCATTTTCTGTATCACCTTTTGGGAAAGAAAGCAACACACAAATATGTAGGGTTCAAAAAAAATATAGTACTTTTGTGTTTATGAATAGATTTTGGTGTTTTTTACTCTTTTCGCTTAGCTGCATATCGTTGGCAGCTCAAGACAGTTTGCATGTTGTTCGTGTCAATGCTCAACGCAGTTTCCCACATGAAATTCCAGCTGGGAATTACAGTGGCATTACCTATTTAGGCAACGACTTGTATGCCATAGTAAGCGATAAGTCGCCAAATGACGGCTTTTTTATTTTTAAGATTAGTCTTGATTCCATTACAGGCGAGGTGCTGCGAGTAGAAAATCTCGGCTTTCGAGGGGATAGGGAGCAAGATGGAGACTTAGAGGCGATTACGTATGTGCCAACAACGAAAAAGCTTTATATTTCGAGAGAAACCGACAATACCATTCGGGAATATACCTTGGACGGAAAACTGAGTGATAGAAAAATTTTGGTTCCGTCAATTTATCAACGCGCCAGAGGAAATTATGGGCTTGAATCTTTGAACTTTAATCCTACGACACAGATGTTTTGGACTTGTAATGAAGGTACACTGAAGGGGGATGGGGAGCAAGCTACGTCTACCAATCGAGTGAAGAACCGACTGCGCTTACAATCTTTCTCTGCCGATTTTACGCCTTTGCATCAGTACGCTTATCAGATGGAGACACCCGAGGCAGACAAGCGTGCCTATCTCTATGGAATGGGAGTAGTAGAGGTGACAGGTCTCGATGATGGCAGTGTGCTGGTCATGGAACGCGAGTTTTACACACCAACTAAAAAGATGGGGGCATTCGTCAACAATAAGTTGTTTCGAGTAATGCCACAAGTAGCATTTGCCATTGATAACAATGACTCGCTAACGGCAGATAGTCCCTATTTACAGAAGCAATTGGTAGCCAGCTGGCGTACCACCTTAAAGTTGTTTCATCATGAAATTGCCAATTTTGAAGGGATGTGTTTAGGTCCTCAATTAGCCGACGGGTCACAAGTCTTAGTATTTGTTTCTGATTCTCAAAACCAAGCTGGCAGTGTCATGAAAGATTGGTTCAAGACATTGGTATTCAAGATGTCAAGTGAGAAGTAGGTAAGAAATATTTGTTTGGAAAACGATTCTGCTTGGGTATAAAACAAAAATCACAATCCTATCTGTAAAGAAAAGACTGTGATTTCGTCATCTTAGAGGTACCTGGCAGAGTCGAACTGCCCTACACGGTTTTGCAGACCGTTACCTAACCGATCGGCCAAGGTACCATTGTTAGATTTTTGCGAGTGCAAAGATAAGATAATTTATTGTTACTGCCAAACATTTATGTCACTTTTTCTGAAAGCATTGAGGTTTTTCATGTTTGGTAGCTTGTTTCTTTAGAATCTGGTCATGGAGTTCACAGCCCTTGCATCCATAGCATCTGTCTTTGCTGTGACGCAGTGCTAAATAGATGCGACGACAGGCATAACCCAATGCCAGAAGTATGATGATGAATATGACGATGTATTGTAGAACATCCATGATTTTTCGTTTTTACTTGAAGAAGAATTCTTACCATATACTGTTGATGCGAGTACATACAACAGCTATGGTAAGAATTTCTATGAATAGGGTAGTGGAATTGTGCTACCTACGACCGTTAGTAAGCAAAGAGTGGGAAACTCTTCATGGTCTCATTGACCTTATTTCTTACTTTTTCAATCACTGCCTCATCTTCAGGAGCATTCAATACCTCCTCAATAAGTTCAGCGACAAGTAGCATGATGTCCTCTTTAGCACCACGGGTGGTCATTGCAGCAGTTCCTAAACGGATACCGCTGGTTTGGAATGCGGAGCGTGTGTCAAATGGTACCATGTTCTTATTCACTGTGATATCGGCAGAAACGAGGGCATTCTCAGCCACTTTTCCTGTGAGGTCTGGATATTTCTGACGTAAGTCAACCAACATAGAGTGATTATCTGTACCACCGCTAACAATAGTAAATCCACGCTCTATCAAAGCAGAAGCCAAGACACTGGCATTCTTCTTGACTTGTTGTGCGTATTCTTTCCATTCTGGTCTCAAGTTCTCACCAAAGCCAACAGCCTTAGCTGCAATGACATGTTCAAGCGGTCCGCCTTGTATTCCTGGGAACACAGCACTGTTGAGCAGTTGAGACATCATCTTGAGTTGACCCTTTTTGGTGGTCTTGCCCCATGGATTTTCAAAGTCTTTTCCCATTAAAATAATACCTCCACGTGGTCCACGAAGGGTCTTGTGGGTGGTACTGGTGACGATATGCGCATATTTTACGGGATTATCCAACAAGCCAGCAGCTATCAAACCAGCTGGGTGAGCCATATCGACCATAAAGATGGCACCTACTTCGTCAGCGATTTGGCGCATACGCTTGTAGTCCCATTCGCGACTGTAAGCAGAACCTCCACCGACAATTAGTTTGGGTTTGTGTTCACGTGCCAATTGCTCCATCTCATCATAGTCTACTCGTCCAGTTTCTTTAGATAGATTGTAACCAATGGGGTGATATAATATTCCAGAGGTGTTCACACTACTTCCGTGTGACAGGTGCCCACCATGATCCAAGTTTAATCCCATGAAAGTATCACCGGGATTTAATACAGCAAGGAAAACAGCGGCATTTGCCTGTGCTCCAGAGTGAGGTTGTACGTTTGCAAACTCTGCTCCAAAAAGTTTCTTTACCCGATCTATGGCAATGTTTTCAACTTCGTCTACTACCTGACAGCCTCCATAATAGCGCTTAGCAGGTAATCCTTCAGCATACTTGTTGGTCAGATAAGACCCCATAGCTTGCATTACTTCATCACTTACAAAATTCTCTGAAGCGATAAGCTCCATTCCTTTGAGCTGACGCTGATGTTCTTTCTCAATGAGATCAAAGATTTTCACATCTTTTTCCATGTGTTTTTAGTTTTAAAGGTTGATATTAAATAAAATTAGAATTTAGATAGTTTGTATCTTATTTGTATGTCTATCTCTTTTGTAGAGGGTGTGATGAAGAGCGGTATTGTGTATCTTCTAACACAGTTCTACTTTATTGATATCTTGTTCTTTATCGCAGTAATGGCATTTTAATAGTCCGTTTTTCTTGTCTACAAAATGGAACACCGTTTCCATTGGCTCGTTGTTCGTGATACACTTGGGATTGTTACATTTTACGATGCCACGCAGTTCATCGGGTGTTTCTACCGTTTTCTTTTCTACCACCTCATAATCTTTGATGATGTTGAGTACTATTTTGGGAGCAACAACCGACAGTCTGCTAATTTCTTCGTCAGAGAAAAATTTATTGGAAACCTTGATAATCCCTTTTTTACCCACTTTTTTAGATACGAAATTGTTGCCAATCGTAACGGGAGTGTTAAGAGATTGGAGCTCTAACAAGTTCATAACCTGATATGTTTTATCTGCTGGAATATGGTCAATCACCGTTCCATTTTCGATGGCAGCTACCAAACGTTCTTTTTTGTTCATTTTCTCACGATTTATAAATTCACCGATATTACTCAATAATGGTTTTATCTTTTTTGATATCTTCAAGGGTAATGCCTAAACAATAACAGAAAATAGCCTCACGCGCAAAGAGTCCATTTTTTGCTTGTTGAATGTAATAAGCGTGCGGATTATCGTCCACGTCATACGCAATCTCATTGACACGCGGTAATGGGTGTAAGATTCGCATGTTCTCTTTGACGTTGCAAAGCATGTCATTGCGCAAAATATAAACATTCTTTACACGCTCATATTCCATTAGGTCTGAAAAACGTTCTTTCTGTACTCGAGTCATGTAGAGGATATCTGCATCGGCTAAGACTTTTTCATTGAATACAGTGTGTTCTTGGAATTTAATTCCATGTTCCTTGCAATATATCTTATACTCCATTGGCATCGCCAATTCTTTGGGCGCAATGAAATGAAAAGTAGGATTGAAGTGACGCATCGCCATGATGAGTGAATGTACAGTGCGTCCATATTTCAAATCTCCTACCAAATAAATATTTAGGTTTTCGAGCGTTCCTTGCGTCTTATAAATGGAATACACGTCAAGTAAGCATTGAGAAGGGTGCATATGAGCGCCATCGCCTGCATTGATAATGGGAACGGGGGCTATCTCACTGGCATATTGTGCTGCCCCTTCGATGTAATGGCGCATGGCAATAACATCAGCATAATTCGATACCATTAGGATGGTATCTTTGAGAGTTTCGCCTTTCGCCACGCTCGAAGCTTTGGCATCTGAAAAACCTATGACTCTGGCACCTAATCGATTGGCTGCCGTTTCAAAGCTAAGACGCGTTCGAGTAGACGGCTCATAGAACAGCGTTGCAACGACTTTGCCCTTAAGAAGTTCACGGTTTGGATGTTTCTCAAATTCCTCTGCCATAGAGAGAAGATACATCAAATCGTCTTTACTAAGATTGGCTATTGTTATAAAATGATGTTTTTGCATTTTTTATCCTACTTAATGTTCTCATTAGAATTGCCTGCTAAGGTAGTTATTAATTTTTATTTTTACGAGTTTATTCAAAGAAAAATTGTATTTTTGCATCAAATAATAAAGAAACTTTTGCAGAGTCGAAAAGACAAAGTTGCAATGAAGCATACTGAAAATGAAGTAAGAATGTTTCATTATACAAGTAAATATAATGATGAACCTTAGGTGCTTTGTTCACTGTCTCTACTGACGAACACCACGGAAAAACTCATTTATATTATTTGCAAAATACGAATACGTTCACGATAAGTTACTATGTTTGCAAAGGCTAACACACGGAGACAAGTCGGATGCCGCTCTTCGGAGGCTTCGCGCCTCCGG
>NZ_QFFX01000051.1:0-19098 GCF_023522295.1 Prevotella sp. TCVGH
GTTGTTTCATACTATAAAGGTACAAAAATATGATGAAATGAGCAAACTTTGAACAATGAGTTTTGCAGAGGTCTCAATTTGGTAAAAATTATGTCAATTTGTGCTAAAATCAAAGTAAATTATGTATATTTGCAAAAAGAAATAAAAGATATTTTTTAGGAAGCAATTTTACCAGGGAATACTTATTCAGCATGATTACTATTTATGTTGTGATTTGTTTCTCAAAGTGTGAAAAGCTTTGGTGAAGAAAGATATGGAATATTAATTAAACACAAATCAATTTATGAAAAAAACCTTTCTGTTCTTTTCTATTTTGGCTTCTTTTTTACTCATGTCCATTCCGCTTAGTGCACAAAGCCAAGCGAAACTAACCATGAGTTTTAATGATGAAGCCCTAATAAGTGTTTTTCAGCGATTGGAAAGTCATTCCGATTACAAGTTTGTTTATGACAATGAAGAGGTGTCCAAGTATAAGGTGACATTGGATGTGACAAATGTCACAGTCCCTTCTATAGTGGAGCAAGCCCTTCGTACCACAAACTTGAAGTACACTATTGCAGGTAAACTTATCAAAGTGATGACACGATCTGCCTCTACAAACGGTTTGCAAAAACCAGAAGGACAAAAGAAGCAAACCATAAAAGGATATGTCTACGAAAAAGACACCAATCAACCTGTCATTGGTGCGCAGATTAAAGTGATAGGTACTGATGTAAAGGGAGTAACCGATGTGGATGGTGCTTTCCATTTGGATGTTGATGTAAAACCACAGACGAAGATAGAGGTTAGTTATTTGGGTATGAAAACTGTCCAAATTCCTGTGAGTAAGGAGATGAAAATTTTCTTGGAAAGTGATGTGAAAGAACTCAAAGGAGTGGTGGTGACAGGTATCTTCCGTAAAGCGAAAGAAAGTTATACAGGTGCTGTTTCTACAATTGATAGGAAACAGTTGGATATGTATCGAGGTTCCAACCTTTTGCAAACGCTCAAGAATATTGATGCATCTGTTAATTTCCCGATTAACAACCTGGCAGGTAGTAACCCAAACGTATTACCAAACATTAATATACGTGGAACAGCGTCGTTGCCAATGAGTGTTGAAGAGTTTAACAAAAATGCCAGTCAAACGGTCAATACACCGTTGATTATCATGGATGGCTTTGAAATATCTCTTACCAAGTTAATGGACTACAACGATGAGCAGATAGAGAGCATTAACATTCTGAAGGATGCCGCAGCAACGGCTATCTATGGATCACGAGGTGCCAATGGAGTAATTGTAGTGATTACGAAACAGCCAAAGGAAGGAAAGCTGAGAGTAACAGCCAAAGCAGGTTTGAGTCTTGAAATTCCAGACCTTTCAAGTTATCATTTGCTCAATGCAGCACAGAAGTTAGACTTGGAAGTAAAAGCAGGGCTGTATTCTCGTGAGCGTCAAAAATTACAATTGGAATATAATGAGGTGTACAACAATCGGTTGAAAAATGTAATTGATGGCATAGATACAGATTGGATTCACAAACCTGTGCGCACGGGTGTAGGACAGCGTTATAATGTGCAATTAGATGGTGGCGCACAAGCATTTAGATGGGCAGCATCATTGGGTTATAACGGAATTGAGGGAGCAATGAAAGCCAGTAACCGACGAACTATTACTGGCGACATCACACTTTTGTATTCTGTGAAAAATCTTATCTTTAGGAATTATACCAGTTTTGCAAGTAACAAGGCAGATGAAAGCAAATATGGGTCGTTTAGTTCTTATGTAGATGCCATACCATATTTTTCTCCTTACAACCGAAAAGGGCATTTGGTACCTTCTTTCCCCAGTTTATATATTGGTGAGGAGCCTTTGCCAAATCCGTTGTATGACGCTTCGCTCAACAGTATTAACTCATCTGCTTATCAAACATTCATCAACAACTTCTCTATTGAATGGCTCATTACGGATGCCCTGCGTCTGCGAGGTAAAATAGGTGTTTCTACCAACCGCAACCATTCAGATCGATTCTTGCCAGCTGAGCATTCTTATTTTAATGCGAAGGAATATAACACGGCTGCAGGTTTGCTACGAAAAGGGTATTACCGTTATGGAACAGGTGAAAACGATTTGTTGAGTGGCAATGTGACTTTGAGCTACTCTAAAGCTTTTGCAGAGAAGCATCAAGTGTATGTGGGACTCGATTATAGTATTTCGCAAAGAAACTTAACAGATTACATTTTTGAGGCAGAGGGCTTTTCTAATGCGAATTTAAGTTTTATGGCAAATGCCAAGCAATATCTATATCAGGGCTCACCAAGGGGCGATAGGTCAATGGTGCGAATGGTTGGAGTAACGGGTAATGCTAACTATACATTTGACAATCGTTATTATGCCGACTTCTCTTTCCGTGTTGATGGCAACTCCAAGTTCGGTAGTGAGAAACGTTTCGCTCCTTTTTATAGTCTCGGTGTAGGGTGGAATCTTCACAACGAGAAGTTTATGAAAGAGCTGAATGTCTTTAGTAATCTTCGTCTCAAGGCATCTTATGGTATCTCTGGTTCACAAGACTTTACCATAGAAAGTGTTAACACGACGTATCGTTATTATCCAGACCAAAGGTATCTGTTATGGTCGGCTGCGAAGTTGATGGGATATGGTAATCCTTCACTTACTTGGCAGAATACACGCGAAATCAATATTGGTACAGAAATTGGCTTGTTTAAGAATAGAATCATGGCAGAATTGAATTACTATGATAAGAATACAACCAATTTGCTGTCGTCAATGGATTTACCTTTAAGTTCTGGTTTTTCAAACTATACAGCCAATATTGGTGAAATGAACAACAAAGGTATTGAAGCCTCTCTGAACGCTTATATCATACGTGACTATCAACGAGAATTAAACTGGATGATAGGTGGACAAATAGTTTATAACCGTAATAAAATTATCAAGCTCTCGGATGCTATTAAGGCGCAAAATAAGCGTTATTTGGAACAGGGCACAGAAGTTAGTAACCTGTTCTATGAGGGCAATCCTATAAATGCTATCTATGCTGTACGTTCTGCAGGTATTGATCCGAGTACAGGTAGAGAGGTGTACTATGACAAAAATGGGAATTTGGCTAAAACATGGAATCCGCAGGACAAGGTATATATGGGAAGCTCAGAACCCTTGTGGCGTGGCAACTTCCGTACGATGGTAATGTATAAGAACTTTACATTCAATGCTTCCTTTGGATATCATTGGCGTGGCATGCTCTACAATTCTACATTGCGTAACAGGGTAGAGGTGAGCAGAGCAACGATAGCTGAGAAGAATGTAGATGAACGAGTACTCTCGCAACGTTGGTTACAACCTGGCAATGTTAGCTTCTTCAAAGCGATTAGCAATGAACCTACTAAAGCTACCTCACGTTATGTATTCAATGACCGAATGCTCGAACTGCAAAATGTTTCATTGCAATATCGCTGGAACAACCAATGGTTGCGTGATAAGACAGGCATTGAATCTTTGGTGTTCGGCATCAATGCATCGAATTTAGCTTATTGGTCTTCTGTTAAATACGAACGAGGAACAAGTTATCCATTTGCTCGAAACGTACAGGGATCTATCACATTGACATTCTAAAAATACAAACCTATGAATAAGTTTATCAATACAATATTGACAGTCACGTTGGTAGTGAGCGGATTGACTTCTTGCTCCGACTGGTTGGATGTTCAACCAGAATCACAGCAACGTGAGAAAGACATGTTTAAGAACTATGATGGTTTTAAAGATGCTCTGACGGGTTGTTATTCGTCCATGGCATCAAGAAGTCTCTATGGCGAACGACTTACCATTAGTGATATTGAATATCTGGCTTGCTTGTGGAATGAGCCTACGAATAACACGACACCCAGATGGAAATATTTATACCAGCATAATTATAAGAACCAAAATGCGGAGAACGCTATCCGTAATATTTATGGTGGTTTGTTTAATGTGATTGCACAAGCAAACAAGGTGATAGAGTATGCACAACAAGCAGATGTTATAGGTGATGATCAAATACGGAAGGTGATTCTTGGTGAAGCTTATGCTCTTCGTGCTTATTGTCATTTTGATGTGTTAAGATTGTTTGGTCAGATGCCACAGAATCCTACACGGCAAGTCATGTTGCCTTACGCACTTGGTACTGGTATCGAGTATGAAGCACCTTATCTGAACTTTAATGAGTATGTAGCTCAACTTGAAAAAGACTTGAACGAAGCGGAAAAGTTATTGAATGGTTCGGATCCCATCCAAACATACAACTATGATGTATTGAATAATATGGTAAAAGAGGCAACTGTTCCTGAAGATGATTTTATGCAGTTCCGCCAATTCCGACTAAACTACTTTGCTGTTAGAGCATTGAAAGCACGAATGTATCTGTATATAGGACAATTGGAGAAAGCACATCAAGAGGCCAGATATGTGATTGATGCTAAAGTGGCAGGTAAGCCATTTATGGAGTTATCAGGAATTGAAGACATTAAAAAGCATTACTATAGTTTGCCCAATGAGTGTATCTTTGCTTTGAGTAATAACAAAATAGCCGACTATCTACCAGAGATGATGCATGGATATAATGGACAAGTAACAGGTGACAGAAACTTGGTGATAACGCTCGACATGCTGAACAAAATTCTTTATGATGGAGCAAACACAACGAGTGATAACCGTTATCTGAAAGTATGGAATAAAGCATCATCAGATGTGACAGGAACGAAGTTCCCTACCTTACTTAAATATAGTTATAATCCAGGAGACTATGAACGGTCAGATCAACTTTCTAAACTAATGACGAAGCTACAATTCATGCCATTGATACGAATGTCAGAGATGTATCTTATCGCTATGGAGAGTACCAACGACTTAGCAGAAGCGAATTCTTTGTATAAAACCTATATGGCATCGCACAATGTGAATGTCACTGAAGGCTTTAAATCGTTAGAGGCTGTGAAAGAAGAAGTGATGAAAGACTATCACCGAGAGTTCTATGCAGAGGGTGTTATGTTTTATGCGTATAAACGCACGGGAACCAAACAACTGATGTTTATGCGGAAGTCTATGACAGAGGAAAACTACATCTTGCCTTTGCCAACTTCTGAGTCAAATCCTAATAAGAAACCTACTAAATGATAGCAAAGATGAAAAAGATATTATTTCCAATATTTGCGATAGTTGCAATTCTTTCTTCTTGTGAGGAGGACTTGCCGCTTTACAGTGACCAGCAAGCTTATCTTAATTTCGATATACAATATCGAGAAGATACGCTCGTTAACTATTCTTTTGCCTTTTCTGGTGGAAAACAAAAAGATACCGTTTGGATTAAACTCAAAACAATGGGGTATCTTTCTGATAAACCTCGTCAATTTAAGCTTAAGCAAATTCCCTTTGTAAAGAACAATGCCGAACCTGGCAAGCATTATGTGGCTCTTAATTCAAAAGAGATAGAGCCTTATCTTGTTGTTCCAGCCAATGCGGTGAGTGTTGATGTGCCTATCATTTTACTTCGAGACCCTTCTTTAGACGATGCTATTTATAATCTGCGAATCGTTGTAGAACCGAATGGAACGTTTATGCCTGGTTATCAAGAGCAAAACTTCATACAAGTAACTATTACTAATAAGCTCAACCGACCTTCTAATTGGAGTGGGTTTATGAATCATTACTTTGGCAAATGGGGACCAGTGAAACATCAGTTTATGATGGATGTAACAGGAAAGAAGTGGGATGCTCAATTCTTACAAACACTCTTTGCTGATCAGGTTTATACGCGATATCTGCAAAGTAAGTTAAAACGTGCATTGGAAAAACTCAACAACGAGCGCAAGGCAGAAGGTAAGCCTATGTTGAAAGAAGCCGATGGAACGTTAGTTACGATTGGAAAATAACAACTGATTAATATATTGACACAATGAAAAAATATGCCATATTATTGATAGCATGTCTATCGCTGTTCTCTGCCTGTACGGAGGACAATTCAACCACAGTTGGTCTTGATAACTTTATCCATATAGCTGGAGTAGAAAAGGGTTATCATGCTATTTCTTATTCTGGAGATAAATTACAAATTAATCCTACAGTTGAAAGTAGCTTCGCACCTTCTGATCTCACATACACGTGGACTTGTTATGATACAAGAGATGCAGATCGAGAAAAAACTGATAAGAAAGGAAATGGTTATTATGTTCAACCCGATACAATAGGTCATGAACAAAACTTAGATTATCCAGTAAGTCTGAGCGATGGAGAGTACACTTTTATATTAACAGTCAAATCAAAGAGTACTGGTTATTTTCAACAGGCAGTCACTTCTCTACTTACGCAATCGGCACTCTCTCACGGTTTTTATATTTTAAAAGAGACAGTCGATGGAAATACCGACGTAGATTTATTTATTTCTAAATCAAACAAGCTGTTGGCAGATGTCATCAAATCAAATCAGGGACAAGCCTTGCCAGGCAAACCACGAGCACTTGACATCAATCATCAACTGGGATACATAGATCCTAAAACTGATGATAAAGCAGGTGATAACTTTTTGTGTATTACAACAGAAAATGATAAAGTTTATTGGATTCGTGCCCTTGATTGCAAGACGCTAAAAGATAATTCTAACTTTTATTATGAACAGGTGCCAGACCTTAAACCTTATCGTGTGGTGCGAGGCTTCTTTACAGAATTCTTTCTAACCAATAAAGGATTATTCCATGGTTATACAGCAAGTCAAAGAGGCATTGGAATATTAGGAGAACTTGCAGGCTATGGTGCCAGCAAACATATTGTGCAGGGCTCAGGAAATGTTGCTAATAACATGATATATTGGTCATTACCTGATCATAGCTTGACCATGATTGATTATAATGGCAATATTATAGATGTGACGGGTAAAAAAGTAACAGTTGGTAACGAGGAGATAGAATACAAAACTAAAGGACTCAATGAGTTGGAGTGTATATATGCAGGACATAATTTTGCCGATGCCAATGCAGAAAAGGCGTATTTCTTATTCGAAGATCAAAGGAATCATCAAAAGTTGATGTATGAAATATCTCCTGATTGGGATAAGGCTGACCTTAAGAATGTCAAAGTGATTGATCCTAATTCTCACTATGCTAAGGCTTCTTTGCGCGCAATTTGTGCAAAATCCGCTACAATCGCCTATGCTGTGGATCAGAATAAGATTTATTCTTATAATCTTGTCGGTCCATTAAGCGAGAAAGAACTAAAGTTCCAAGGTCTTCCCGCAAACGAAAAGATTACATTCTTAAGTAACCGCTATTTTCTACATGAAACAGCAGGCTTCGATTATCTGATAGTAGGAACGCAGATGGGTGATACTTATAAACTATATTTCTACGATGTTATTGGTGGCGAACCAGCAGGTATGCCCAAATATACAACTTCGGGGAAAGGCATCTTAAAGTCCTTGGGATACATCGATCCAACGGTGGCTGATTTAGATGATGGTGCCATTGCGCCCGTGCTTGATGAATAATGATTTGCGCTAACTGTAGGAAATATAGTTAGCGCATTTTTTCATAATTCACAAATGCGTATGCAAAGGCATGTTTCTCATCGATTTGATGCTCTTCACGCGATACCTCTTTCCAGTTGTCGTATGAGGGGAAAAAAACATCGGCATGCGTTGGCACATCGTCTACCTCGGTAAGGCACAGTCTGTCGGCATATTGAATGGTTTGCTGGTAAACGTGTGCTCCACCTATCACATAGATGTCTTCATCTTCTTGACAATGATGAAGCGCCTCCTCAATAGATGAAAATGTTTCGCAGCCTTCAAAATGAGATTGCGAACGACTTAATACAATGTTACGACGGTGGGGTAATGCACCTTTGGGTAATGACTCAAAAGTGTGTCGCCCCATTATCACAGTGTGTCCTGTGGTGAGGGCTTTAAACCGTTTCAAGTCGTTCGGCAACCAATATAGTAATTTATTTTCATAGCCAATAGCGCGATTGCGAGCCACGGCAGCGATAAGTGTGATGGTCATAATAGATATATTATATTAATTTTAGGTTTGAATGAGGAAAATGCAAAGAGGATAAAATTAATCTTTTATTTCTCCTTTTAGAGTTTCCTTCCCTCTTTTTCTTTGTCCATTTCATTGTATTATACTGCAACATCTGCCTTGATATGAGGCCATGGGTTGTAGTTTTGTAGCTCAAAATCCTCATATTGGAAATCAAACAGACTTTTAACATCAGGATTGAGTTTCATTTGTGGCAGCGTGCGTGGAGTGCGTGTCAACTGTAGTTTGGCTTGCTCTATATGGTTTAAGTATAGGTGTGTGTCACCAGTTGTGTGAATAAACTCGCCAACTTTTAATCCCGTCACTTGTGCCATCATTTGCAGCAGTAAGGCGTAAGATGCAATATTGAATGGAACGCCTAAGAAAGTGTCGGCACTACGTTGGTAGAGTTGTAAGGACAATCTGCCATCGGCTACGTAAAACTGAAACAAACAGTGACATGGTGGCAAAGCCATTTGTTCTATTTCTGCAGGATTCCACGCCGTAACCATCATTCTTCGACTGTCTGGATGATGTTTAATTAGATTGATAACATTTTGAATTTGGTCGATAGTTCCACCGTTATAATCAGGCCACGAACGCCATTGATGTCCATACACAGGTCCAAGATTGCCATCTTCGTCTGCCCATTCATCCCAAATACGTACACCATGTTCTTTCAAATATTTAATGTTGGTGTCGCCTTTAAGAAACCATAGCAGTTCATAAATGATAGATTTGAGATGTAGTTTCTTCGTGGTAAGCAGTGGAAATCCGTCTTCTAAGTTAAAGCGCATTTGATGTCCGAAGATGCTTTTTGTACCTGTTCCTGTACGATCTGTCTTTTCTATACCTTCGTCTAAGATGCGTTGTAGTAAATTCAAATAAGGTTGCATATTGAGATGATTTATTTGCAGTTGAATAAAAGAATGTTTGACAAGTCATGCGTCTGTGCGATGAAACTGTTGATTGTCATGTTGAAAGTCTGCCTCATTATTCACACGGTTATAATTTGCGTTATATTTTCTGGGCTATGGGTGCTACGTATACGCCACTCAGAGGGATAGAGATTGTTTGCACGGTTGCCCATATTTTTGACAAACCCCAATGCCACGTTTTGATAAGTTACCAATATAAAGCCTTGTGGAGTGTTGGGAGGGAGTGTTATCGTGTTGCGTCCAAGATATTGAATGGCATCCGCATAAGATAACTCAACACGAGGAAAGGCAGTGGGAGACAGACAACTGGAGAGTGCCAAACCTTGTGAGGGAATGAATGATCTGCCCTTTAGCTGCAATAGATTGATACCTGCGGCAATGACTCGCAAGCTTCGAGCTGCTTGTTGGTATTGCGAATGTAACGATGGCGGGATAGCCCACAGCTCATTCTTCACCCATGTAAAGTTAAAGTGTTGACTTTCCTGTAACCAATGTGTAGGGACGGATAGTTTGTTATCTGAATGTTGACGGGGCATTTTCTGCTTACTTGTCTTTTCTGTCATGGGTTGAGATGTTCCTTCCTTGCGTAGCACAGCTATGAACAACCCCTCTCCATAGATGTTGCCGGGTTTATCTTGATAGCCAGGAATAAAGCGATAGACGTTGAATGCAGATGAATGTTTTGACTCCTTGTTGGTTGTATCCTCGGTGGCAGGGACAGATAAAAGATTTCCCATAATATTCCAATCTTCCTCTACCTTTACTTTCAAGGTTGTAGCACCTAACTCTTGGCAAATCCAAGCTACATTTTCTTCGTTCTCTTTGGTGTTAAATGTACAGGTAGAGTAGATGAGTAAGCCGTTAGGTTCCAAGCATTGCCACGCCTCGGCAACAATCTCACGCTGCAGCTGTTGGCATTTGTTGACATTATCTACACTCCATTCGCCAATTGCGTTGGCATTCTTACGAAACATCCCTTCGCCAGAGCAGGGTACATCACATAGAATCACTTGAAACCTTAATCCCGATTGGCGTATTTCTTTCGGATAGTTGTTGGTAATCATCACCTCTGGATGTCCGCATTTTTGTACATTTTCGTTCAGTATTTGTACACGACTTCTGTTGGGTTCATTACAGACGAGTGTACTACCTTTGGGTAATTCTAATCGGGCTAAGGTTGATTTCCCGCCGGGGGCAGCACACATATCGAGCATTCTCACAGGCGATTGAACAAATTGGCGCAGAACTTGTGCTAAAAACATGGACGATTGTTCCTGAACATAATATAAGCCTGCATGAAACAACGGGTCGAATGTAAAAGCAGGACGAGCGTCTAAAGCGTAGCCATATTTATACCATGGCACCTTTGACGCAGCTAATGCCATCTTTGCCGTAGGGCACTTGTAATGATTGAGCCGTACGAAAGCTGTGGCATCTTGTTGCATGGAATGTGCGAAGTGAGCAAATAAATCATCGCCCATCATCGCTCGAGTGTAATTTTCGAATGCTTCAGGAAGCACCATCCTTTTTGTTTGTTTTATTGAATTGTTTTTGCAAAATTAGGAAAAAAAATGTTTCTTTGCAACAAAACATCGTTACATATCGTCATATAGATGTTAAACAAAAAGGATTGAAGAAAATGAAACAGTATTTATTAATGTTATCCATGTTGCTTACCCTCAGCATCTCAGGGATGCAAGCACAAGGGAAGCATCGCAACCATCAACAGACAGCTACTACAATAGCTGTGACAGATACAGCCAAACAAGGGGTAGAAGCGTATTCAGACACAACTTCTTCGGTTAGCAACGATACCGCAAATATAGTAGATAATACTGCCGCGTATGCTAACTCTGCTGATGATGAGAATTGGGACAGCGACCCATTTACGTTTTGGAATAAAAACATTGGATGGAATATTGGTGGTATTTTTTTAGCTATCTTTGCCATCACCATCGTTTTTCTCTTTTTTGCACTTCCATTTATTGTTATCATTGTACTTCTACGCTATCTCATCAAGCGACATAATGACCGTGTAGATATAGCACAACAAGCCATTGCTTCAGGACAACCTATTCCAGAGGATGTTAAACCAACGACAGCGAGAAACAGTGATTATCTATGGAAAGGGGGAATTACGCATATCGCTACTGGTACAGGACTTGTTATTATGTTTAGCATTTGGGGTTCGAACACGCTTATTGGCATTGGCTGTTTACTGATTTGTTTTGGTATTGGTCAGCTCGTTATTGCCAAAACCTCTCGCAAGGACAATGACAAAATAGAATAAGGTGGAACAAGTCAACGATCTTTCTCTGGTTCAGCAGGTGACTGTATTTCACGATAAGCACAGCTTTGACAAGCTTGTTGTGAAATACCAGTCGCCTATTCGGCGTTTTCTGCTGGTACAGACGAAGGGCGATGAAGCGTTGAGTGACGACTTGGCGCAAGACACTTTTATTAAAGCTTACACACATTTAGCGCAATTCAAGGGACAGTCACAATTCTCTACTTGGCTATTTCGCATTGCCTACAATGTGTTTTACGATTATACGCGTCGCAGGAAACAGACAGAGGATATTGACACACCTTCGGTGAGTGGCAAACATGCTGAGGCGAGTCATGGATATTTGAAGATGGACTTGGCAGAGGCTCTTGACATTCTGAACGACCAAGAACGTCTTTGTGTTACCTTGCAACTCATGGAAGGAGAATCGATAGACAAAATAGCAGAAATATTGGGATTGGCAAGTGGGACAGTAAAGTCACACTTGTTTAGAGGAAAACAAAAACTCGCAAATTATTTAAGAAATAATGGATATGACGGAAAAAGATGATGATTTATTAAAGACTTTTTTTGAAGAGTATGCCATCAATATACCCGACAACGGATTTAGTCAGCAAGTAATGCGCCAATTACCGCGTAGATTCTTGAAAGCTAATCAGGTATGGTTTTGGTTCTGTACTTTGGTGGGCATCGCCTTCTTGGCGTTGAGTGATGCCATGGAGCAACTGCGTACCGTTGCCAACAATTTTATTGGCGACATTCACGGTTTTTGGGCTTCATTTGATTTAGACTCTACGTCACCTCTCACCGTTTATATGCTCGCATTAGTGTTGGCTCTTATCTCTGGTTTTTATATTTTTAATAGAGATGTTGGTTATCGCAACCAAGGTGATTCTTTGTAAAGGTGTTCGTTGCTTTTTGTCCTATAAATTTACCAAAAAACGACCATCTAAAATTTTCAAAATAGAAAAAAATAATAGGCAAACGACATGTAAAAATGTGCTGATTTGAACAAAATAAACGTCTTTTCAAGTTAGAACGTTGATTTAACGCCCTTGGAAACATACATTAGCGGCGTTATTCACATGCTTCAAGTGCATTAAAGCATGCAAATTGTTGGCTTATCTCAATGCTTTAGTAGCCAAGAAATGGTAAAAATGGCAATAAAAAGAGAAGACTTAAACGTAATGTGTTTATTGTCAAACAGTTATGAAACTCGCTCATTTTTCGCGTATTTGCGACCAACTTTGACGTTGGTTGTAAATACGCGAGTTATGAGAGGCACTTTGTAAAGAAAATTCAGCATTGGCGAGCCTTCTATGAAGCATACTGATAATTTTACATTCGCTGTATTTTTGGTGCGTTTTGTTGTGAAAAATCATCCTTTAATGAAAGCACTGTAAATTACAAAAGACTTTAATCGCAGGAAATGAAAGTGTGACACATTCCTTTATGGTGCGTTTAAGTATTTAATGGTCCGCTTAGAATGAGTTACTGCACAAAGATGATAGGCGTATCTTCGTTTTTCGACAGCGATGGGTTTTGTTGTTTATTCTTGGATTGCTTCTTCAGCTTGCCTTGCTCGTCAAACATATTATAGGTAGTCCGTAGTACACTAAATTCTGTTCTGCGGTTCAGTTGGTTGCATATCTCCTGTTTTTCCGCATCCAATGTTTTGATGAACTCTTCAGATAGCACATCTCCCTCTTTGAGCCAAGGGTAACGCTCAGTCAGTTTCTTGCGGATAGTCTTTGGCTTTTCCTTGCCGTACCCAACGGGTTTCAAGCGGTCTTTTGCAATGCCCTTGTCAATGAGGTATCGCACTACAGCTTCGGCTCGTCTTTGCGCTAATCGCTGGTTATATTCTTTCGAACCTTTATAATCGCAGTGTGCGCTTAGCTCAATAGTCACATGACTGTTTTCATTAAGTAGCTTTACCAAATCGTCCAAGGCTTTTTTAGACTCCAAACGCAGCGTGGCTTTGTCAAAGTCGTAGAAGATGTTATCTATCAGTACTGGTACGGTGATTGATGCTAAAGGAAATTGTAGGGTATATTCTTTCGATTCCTTTACTGGTTCTACCTGCAATTCTTCCGTATGATTAAGAAAACCTTTACAGGTAGCGAGCAGCAAATAATCAACTTTTGGCTGTATCACATATGTAAACGAGCCGTCACTGTTTACGCTTAACACCTCGTTCGTTCCGTCACTCCCCACAATACGCACTTGAGCTGAAGGGAGTTCATAGCCATCTTTCTCGTACACCCAACCTTTAATACTCTGTATGATTTCAGGATTTTCAAACCAATAAATTTGATCCCATCCACGTCCATTATTCCGATTAGACGAGAAGAAACCACGATTATAAGGACCTTCAAACGTCAATCCAAAATCATCTCCTTCAGAATTGAGAGGATATCCTGGGTGAACTAAGCGATAGGGTGCAGTTGCATCCTTATCTTTAGTTGGCGCATAGCACTGTAAACTGTCTTTCAGAGCATTGTTAGCTGAGCGTTGGTGATTGGGTATGGCAATAAAAACATCCAATCCTCCAAAGCCAGGATGCCCATCACTTGAAAAGTAAAGGTCGCCGTTAGGTCTGAATGTAGGGAACATTTCATTGCCGGATGTGTTAATGGGTGCACCAAGATTTTCGACACCTCCCAACCCTGCAGCCGTTAAGCGTACTCGCCAAATGTCCATACCTCCCATTCCTCCCGGCATGTCAGAGGTAAAATATAACCATTGCCCATCGGGTGAAACTGCTGGATGTGCATAACTCGAAAGAGTGTCTTGCGTGATAGGTAATTCGTTCGCCTTTCCCCAAGCCGCATCTTGTCTGCTCGATACTACAATTTTTGCATAGCGTGGGCGTGTAGCATCGGTTGTGCATTGCGTTAGGTACATCTCTCGTCCATCAGGACTAAAGGCACAAGCCCCTTCTTCGGCATCAGTGTTCAAGCCACCTTGCACTACTTCGGGTTTGCTCCAATTTCCTTTGTCGTCTTTTACGGATGCAAATATGTCTGCAGGTTTGCATCCCGTGATGCCACTTAGGTTGTTTCCTGTAGCTTCTTTTCTGGTCGAAGTAAAATATAATTGGTTATAATCATCGCCCCAAAGCATGGGTGAATAGTCTGCGTGTCGAGAGTTAAACACGTTCATCTTCTTCACGGTGTATCTACTGCCACTTTCTTTCCATGCTGGAGCTTGTTGGGCAGAGCGCAATCCCTCTTGTGCCAAGACATGGTTGGGCATGCTGTCTAACACCAAGGCGAATTCTTTTTCAGCCTCTTTGTAATTGCCATTGCGCAAGAGTTGTTGAGCCAATGCAAAATGTGTTTGTACATCGTCTTGCTGATACCTGATAACATTGCGATAGGCTGCAATGGCTTGTGGGGTCGCATTTAGGCGGTCATAGCACAGTGCCATGCGACTGGCTCGCTGTCCACGCAGGGTACGTTCCTTGGGAGGGGTTTGCCTGTAGGCTTTCTTGAATTGTGCAGCAGCATCGTAATATTCACCTATCGTCAAAAACTGTTCACCCTTTTTCATACTTCGTTCGGCACCACAACTCACTAATAACAGTCCGATGAGTACAGTCTGATATATAAATAAAAAATGGTGTAATGCTTGTTTCTTCATATCCTTTTATCCCAGTTGCCGACTGTTGTCGCGAAGTACGTCGTTTACTATTTGGTTGATTTGTATTTTCAATTCGTTTACAAACTGTGCTGCATCGTATTTTTGGTGCTCTATGTCGCGCAATTTCTTTTCCCAAATGCCAGTGAGTTCACAGCTGGTAAGCAGTTTCTCTTTGATAATATCGATGAGTTGTATTCCTAAGGAAGTTGCTACAATACGTTTGCGATTGCGTTGGATGTATTTTCGCTTGAATAATGTTTCAATGATACTGGCACGTGATGAGGGTCGTCCAATGCCATTTTCTTTCAAGGCAGCACGTAATTCTTCATCGTTTACAAACTTTCCTGCCGTTTCCATGGCACGCAACAGGGTGGCTTCGGTGTAGTGTTTCGGCGGAGTGGTTTGCTTCTCGGTCAGCGTAGGGATGTGTTCTCCGCTCTCACCCTTTACGAACGTGGGTAGAGTGCGTTCTTCATCGGTAGTCTTCTCATCAGCGTCATCGTCTTCGTTCGGATTTTTAGCGTACACATCTCTCCATCCTGGCTCCAATATCTCTTTGCCGCTTACCTTGAATTCTATCTCTTTTACTTTCCCCAACACGGTGGTAGTGGCGAATTTGCAATCGTCATAGAACACTGAAATAAAGCGTCGAGCAATGAGGTCGAATACGTTTTCTTCCATATTCGACAGTCCCATGGGCGGTACGCCTGTGGGGATGATGGCATGGTGATCGGTGACTTTTGAGGAATCGAATACTTTTTTAGATTTCTTCAGAGCCTTTCCGCCCAAGGGTTTTATCAGTTCAGCATAGACCGTCTTGCTTTGTATCTTCGTTTGATAGAGTCCGTTCATGGTTTGCGGACATTTGGGATAAATGTCGTCCGAGAGATATTGGGTGTCTACACGTGGATAGGTGGTATATTTTTTTTCGTATAAACTTTGGATAAGGTTGAGTGTCATCTCAGCCGAATAACCAAACTTCTTGTTGCAATCTACTTGCAGCGAGGTGAGATCGTAGAGCTTTGGCGGAGCTTCTGTACCTTTTTTCTTTTGCACATCGGTAACAGTAAACGGTTCACCTTCAATAGTTTTGAAAGCAGCTTCGCCTTCTTCTTTTTTGTCAAAGCGACCTTTAGTAGCTGTAAACGTTGTGTCGCGGTAGATAGTTGCCAAAACCCAGTATGTTTCTGGCTTAAAGTTATCTATTTCTTTCTGTCTATTAACGATAAGAGCCAAGGTAGGTGTTTGTACTCGCCCTATGCTTAGCACCTGTCGGTTCTTGCCATATTTCAGGGTGTACAGTCGGGTTGCGTTCATTCCTAATATCCAATCACCGATGGCACGAGACAGACCAGCCAAATAGAGTGGCTCGTATGCCGATTGCTCTTTCAGTTTGTTGAATCCCTCACGAATAGCCTCATCGGTCATAGAGCTTATCCACAATCGCTTCACGGGACATTTGGCTTGAGCCTTTTGCATGACCCATCGCTGTATCAGTTCTCCCTCTTGCCCAGCGTCTCCACAGTTAATGATGCTGTCGGCGTGTTGCATGAGTTGCTCAATGATAGCAAATTGTCGTTTGATGCCTTCATCGTCAATGAGCTTGATGCCAAAGCGAGGCGGCAACATGGGCAGAGCTGCCAAGCTCCAGTGCTTCCAATTGTCACAATAGTCGTTAGGCTCTTTCAGGCAACACAGATGTCCGAAAGTCCAAGTTACTTGGTAACCATTGCCCTCCATATAGCCGTTTTTTGAGCTATGGGCACCGATGATGCGTGCAATGTCTTTGGCTACGCTGGGTTTTTCTGCAATACAAACTATCATAGATATGCAAAGGTAGCAAAACTAAAGAAATCTACAAACGTTCAACCGAAAATTACGTATCATCCACATGGCTCTTTCATGAAGAATGATGTTTTCACAAAGAAAAGCGCGAAAGTAACAAAAATCTTGTGAAAAGGCTTGATAAGAAAAACGTCAACATTGTGACGAAACAAATGGCAAGTATCTGATGAGTTGATAAGCAAATAAGTAAATTAACTGCTTGCTAATAACTTATCAGCTCGTCTAATAGGAACTTGTTAGCTCAAAGCGTAAAAAGCTGTTTCAATATTGGGAGATAGACTTACAGATACCACTGTTTGGCTTCCATATAATGTTTGGCATATTCTTCTGCCTGTCCAGGCATTGCCTTCTTGATGCAGCGTGCAGGTATGCCAGCCCAAATTTCGTGTGCGCCTACATGAGTGCCCTGTGTCACCAAAGCATTGGCAGCAATAATGGCACCAGCCCCGATTTCTGCTCCATCCAGTACCGTAGCTCCCATTCCTATCAATGCGCCCTGCCTTATTACACATCCGTGAACATTAGCCAAATGCCCTACCGACACATCGTCTTCTATCCAGACGGGAGTGCCATGCGACTGGTGTACGCAAGCTCCATCTTGAATGTTCACTCTATTGCCTATGTGTATGGCATCGACATCGGCTCTAAGTACGGCTGAAAACCAAATGGAACAGTCGTCACCCATGATAATGTTGCCTACTAAAGTTGCATTTTCGGCGATAAAACAATTTTTGCCCCAATTGGGACGTTTATTTCTTACTTTTATTATAGTTGCCATAAAGTTTGCTTCGTAAAACGTTTCTATCCGAAGAGCGCACGTAGGGCTTCCTCCACTTTACGAACAGGATGTAGTTCTAAATGATATTTTTGTGGGTTGATACCTTTCAAATTATACTTTGGAAGAATCATGTGTTTGAATCCTAACTTTTCGGCTTCGGCTATACGTTGCTCTATTCTGTTGATGGGTCTTACCTCTCCGCTGAGTCCTACTTCGCCAGCCATACACCATCCGTTTTCAATGGCAGTATCCACATTACTGGATAACACTGCAGCTATCACGCTCAAATCCATTGCCAAATCGGTTACACGTAACCCACCCGCTATGTTGAGAAAGACGTCTTTTTGCATGAGCTTGAAGCCCACTCTCTTCTCTAAGACAGCCAATAACATATTGAGTCGGCGTTGGTCAAAGCCAGTTGCAGAACGCTGTGGCGTTCCGTATGCAGCAGAAGATACCAAGGCTTGTGTCTCTACTAAGAAAGGGCGTACCCCCTCAATGGCAGACGAAATAGCGATACCGCTCAGTCCATCATGATCTTGTGTAAGCAGAAGTTCCGACGGGTTGCTCACAGGGCGCAATCCGTTTTGCTGCATTTCATAGATTCCTAATTCTGATGTGCTGCCAAATCGATTCTTGATGGAGCGTAAGATTCTGTACATATAATGTTGGTCTCCCTCAAATTGGATAACTGTATCAACCATGTGTTCCAAAATCTTAGGACCTGCAAGTGTGCCTTCTTTGTTGATATGCCCAATGAGGAGAATTGGAATCCCACTTGTCTTTGCGAGACGGAGCAGGAGTGCTGCGCATTCTCGCACTTGAGCGATACTTCCTGGGGAGCTGTCCACGTGATTGGTAGCAATCGTTTGAATGGAGTCGATAATCAGTAGGTCTGGTTTTACTTCAAGTACTTGATTGAAGATGTGTTCCAAAGAAGTTTCACACAAAATCACAACATTATTATTCTGCTCTGTTGTGATACGGTCAGCACGCATTTTCAACTGATGCGCACTTTCTTCACCGCTGACATATAGCACACTCTTATTGGGAAGATGGAGTATCGTCTGAAGGGTTAGCGTACTTTTTCCTATACCGGGTTCTCCTCCTAATAAAACGATAGAGCCAGGAACGAGTCCTCCTCCCAAGACTCTATTCAGCTCATCATCATTCATATTGATGCGAGGTTCATCTTGGGCAGAAATATCTTGTAGGTGTAAGGGCTTGTTTTTCTTTTGCTCACCATGGAGAGTTTGGGCCGTTGATACAGCTATTGAGGAAAGTTGAGAATTATTACTAATTCTAATCTCCTTAAAAGTATTCCACTCACCACAATTAGGACATTTGCCAATCCACTTACTTGACTCTTGTCCACATTGGGAGCAAACGTATGCAATCTTATCTTTTGCCATATTGTTGCTATAATATAGGGACAAAAGTAAGAATTATTTTCAGAGAATCAAAATTTATGATTATTTTTGCAAGTTACTATGTTTGCAAAGGCTAACACACGGAGACAAGTCGGATGCCGCTCTTCGGAGGCTTCGCGCCTCCGGCCG